>JANLPX010000203.1:0-3240 GCA_031367485.1 Alphaproteobacteria bacterium
GTCTTCACTTCGAGGGCGGCCTGACCCTGATCGACCACGGCCAAGGTTTGATCACCGCCTATCTGCACCAGTCGCGCATTAACGTGCGGCGCGGGGATCGCGTCAGGCAAGGCCAAATGATCGGTTCCGTGGGCATGGAAGGCCGCGCTACCGGACCGCATCTGTGTTGGCGTCTGAAGTGGCATGGCCGTAATCTCGACCCAATGCTGATGGTAGGGGCGTCCCCCTCATGACCCAGCCCATTCCACTTTTCCGTCGTCCAGCTTGGTGCCGCAACAATGGCTGACTTCAAAAGCGTCGTCGAAACTGACCTGGTCGCACGCTATTCAACGACCTTGCCAACCCCTTTGGTCCAAGGCGTCTTTGGGTTGACCTGCACGGCTGTCGCTGTCGTCGGGCGGGTGGGCGTTGACCTCTTCGCACCGGGTGCCGGCCCCTTTGCTTTGATCTATCCGGTAATCCTCATTTCCACCCTATTTGGCCGGTGGGTATCAGGGGTGGTGACCTATGTGTCGTCATTTCTTTGGGTTTGGTACTTTGTGCTCTCGCCAACCCACAGTTTTGCATTCCAAAATCCAGCTGATGCTCACCGCGCTATCGTTAATGCCTGTTCTGCGGGGCTTGTCCTGCTCCTAGCAGAACTCTTTCGTCGAGGTGTGCAATCGGCCAGTCGGCAACGCGATGCCGAAATATCCAAACGCGACATGCTGCTTGAAGAACTGGATCATCGCACGAAGAACAACTTCATGATCGTGACCAGCTTGCTGCAACTGCAAATGCGGGAGCTGAAATCCAAGGAAGCGAAAGATGCCTTCGGTGCCGCCGTAAGTCGGGTTCATAGCATCGCGGCGGCACACCAGTATTTGTACGTCCACAGGGACGATTTCGATAACGACAGTATGCCCGTCAAGGACTACCTTCAGACGCTGGTGACGAACATTTTCAGCGGTCTTTTCGTTGAAGATACGGTCAAACTGAAGGTTTCTATCGACGACACGGTGTTACAACGTGATCAGGCGATCGCGATTGGTCTCGTGCTGAACGAAGTTATGACCAACGCCGCCAAACATGCCTTCGAACCAGGGCAGCCAGGGGCGATTTCTGTCGAATTTCGGACGAACCCCGAGAATTGGAACCTGGTCGTATCCGACAACGGAAAGGGCATGAGCGCCAATCCGGGATCATCGGGGTTGGGCACAAGCCTGATCCAGGCCTTCGCCACCAAAGCCGGTGCCGAGGTTGAGACTGAACAATTGAACCCGGGTACGCGGGTCACAGTCGTCGGGGCTATGGCCGCTTGATCATCAAAGCGGCAGCGCAGTGGTGAACTTGATCTGCTCCATGGCGAAGCTAGATGACACATCACCCAACGGCGCTGTAGCGATCAGCCGCTTGTAGAACCGGTCATAGGCGGCGATGTCGCGCACCACGACCTTGAGCAGGTAGTCCGTCTCGCCGCTCATCCGGTAAAATTCGACCACCTCGGCTAGGGCCGCCGCGCCTTTGGCGAAGGCGTTAAGCCATTCCTCGTCATGGCGCGATGTGCGAATTGAGACGAACACCACCAGACCAAGGTCCAACTTTTCACGATCCAGCAGGGCGACACGGCGCTCAATAATGCCCTCAGCCTCTAGCCGCTTGACCCGCTTCCAGCACGGCGTCTGCGACAGACCTACCCGCTCGCACAGGTCTGCGATGGATATTGTCGTGTCGGCTTGGAGCTCACGCAATATGCGTCGATCGGTTGGATCGAGAATCTGATTCACGTAAATCACCGATCTGGTAGAACAAGAATTCTAAATTTTACCAGATACTAGTAAACATTGACAGTCTCATTCTCTCCGCCTTGGGCCATTCTCCATCGCATCAGCAGAGAGAATTGTCCGATGTCCAAACACCTCGACGAAGTCGGCGAAACCTACGGCGAGCACATGATCCATGCTGGCGGCTACGGGTTGACCTTAGTTGTCGCGGGGATTGCTTGCCTCATACACGCAGTCTTGCCGTTCCTGTTCGAAACCACCGGCAGCAAGGCCATCCGCACCCTGCATGGGCGCATTGGCAGCCGCGGGCGGATAGACCCCCCGACTGCAGCCGAGTTGATGTATCAAATCTAAGCTCTGGGCTCGATCAGGTCCCAGCCATTGCCGTAGAGGTCTTCGAAGACCGCGACTGTGCCGTAGGGTTCCTGCCTTGGCGTTTCACGAAAATGCACACCGACGGAGGTCATCCTCGCATAGTCGCGCGCGAAATCGTCGGTATGCAGGAATAGAAATACGCGCCCGCCGGCCTGATTGCCGATGCGCGCGACTTGCTCCGCCCCCTGAGCCTTCGCCAAAAGAATCCCGGAATTGGAGCCAACCGGTTGCACCACCACCCAGCGTTTACCCTCGCCAAGCCCGACATCCTGGCGAACCTCGAACCCGAGTTTGCGCACATAAAAGTCGATCGCCCGGTCATAATCGTCAACCACGAGGGTCGTAAGGGCAATAGACCGGCTCATCGGGTCATCTTTCAGCGGTTCGAACAGGTTCTTCGAGCTTACCTATTGATCATTTCGTCAACTGGCCATCTCATGGGACAAGGGATTTGGGCCACACGCTGGGGTGGCTAATTGCGACGAACACGGTCGGCAGGGGATGTAATGGGGAACGCGAACACGAGGCTTCTCTCCCTGCTCTACCGGGCGATTAACCTCTACCTGGGTATCGGCCTGTTGCTCGCCTTCCCGGTTTTCATGAGTTACCTGATATCGACTCCGATTTTGTTATTCCGGCTGGTCGCGGGTCACTCCAGTCCCCTGCATGTCTTATCGGTGACGGTGTTCTTTCCGGCCTACGGTTTGCTCACGGCAATCTGGAAGATGCTCAGCTGGCCCTACAGCATCTTGGCCCTACTCCACGGGTCCTATCCCTCGTTCTGGGTCTGGCTGGCCCCAGGATTCTACCTTCAGTACACAATACCGATCCGCTAGTTTTTGGAGCGGGCGATGGGATTCGAACCCACGACATTCAGCTTGGGAAGCTGACGCTCTACCCCTGAGCTACGCCCGCGCGGATCGCTCGGGTGCGCGACCGGGGCGGAACCTAAACGAAGCTGAGGGTGCGGCCAAGGGCTTGCGTTGACCTAAGACCCCGACAGGATCATTCTGTCGCCAACCAATGTGAAGGGGAGACCACCATGGCGGACGGCGAAGGCCTACAGCGCGCGACATTTACCGCTATGACGGAAAGTACCCAG
>JANLPX010000224.1:0-4144 GCA_031367485.1 Alphaproteobacteria bacterium
TTGTCCTCGTGAAATTTGACCCGAATGGAGAAACGAAGAGTCGGCCCCCAGGCCTACCCAGTCGACTTCACCGGATGCCCATCGAATTGCTTGGCATCGTCACAGATTTCGTACCAATCCGGCTTCTCACCTACAAACTCATGGAAGCGGTTCCGCACGCCAGGATCGCCGTCCAAGCAGTTGGCGGCAATCGGGAATGACTCCGCCTGCGAGGTGATCTCCCCAAGCGCCGTTCCGCACTTCCGGCAGAAGCAGCGGTTGTAGGTATAGGGTAGCGTGGCTTCGAAGACCTCAACCTGGTCTTGCCCCTCAAGCCAGCGCAACGAGCTCCTCGCCACAAAGACGAAGGTATTCGCACCGACCTTACGACACCTAGTGCAGTGACACGTCCCCATCATCGTGGGCAGAGCCAGCAGCTCAAATCGAATGGTCCCACAACAGCAGCTACCGGTGATCATGACCAGAATCTCTCGGATCGAACAATACAGGAACATATCATTGCATCATCGCGGATCAACCGAATTTTCAGGTCGCCCCACCACGGCCATCCGCCGCGTCTGAGCCTCAAACGCCTCGATCTCCAGCTTGCGCGCCGCCAGGCCCTGATCATCCTCCAAGGCCTTGATCTTCGCACCCGCCGCCTGCAGCGCCTGGGCCAGTTTGGCCAGCTGGGCCTTTGCCGCCTCTGCGCCGGGATCACCCGCCTTCACCTCACCCTGCTTGATCTCCGGCGGCAGCATGGCTTTCAGCCGCTCTGCGATCTCGTCGGCTCCAGGCCAATCCAGGTTCTTGGCCAGCAAATCTCCGATCAGCGGCGCCGCAGGCGGATAGGCGCGGATCAGCTCGATCATCTGCGTCGCCGCCTCTTCCCGGCGTGACGTAAACGACGGCCCCGACTTCACCGTCAGGTCATATTTCCCCGCCGCCAGATCATAGATCTTCTCGATTTTCCGCGCCTCATCTGCGGGGTCAGGCACTGATACAGTCTGGTTGACCGCCACGCTCCGCGCCTCACCGCTCGCCCCCAACACCCGCAGTACGCGCGGTGCCGAATAGACCTTGGGGATCAGGTCGATCAGGATCCGCCCAGCATGGCGGATTGCCCGGCTCAGGTTGTCGATATAGTGGAAGGTCGAGACATCTCCCTCCCGCTGCCGCGCCATAATCGCCCGGCCTGAGGTCTCATTGCTCCGCGCGCCCAGGCTGGCGTCATACATGCCCATGATCGACTTCATGTCGTCGCTGGCGCTCAACGCTTCTTGCAAAGCCCCCGCCGGCACCCCGCTAAACGGCTGGCGCATCGGCGGTTCATTACCGTCATATTCGATATAGGCGTGGGTCTGCACATTGGCGCTGGCCCACTTGCTGGCATCTGTATCAAACGCCCCCTTGCGCCCGATGAACGGGGCCTTGGGGGCCAAGGCCACCAACTCCGTCGAGGTGGTCCGCCAATAGTTGAACATCCGCTGCGGGTCCTTGGCGTCGCGGACCAGGCTGCGCAGGCGCCGCTTGCCGTCTACGTGCAGTTCCTCGCCGTAAACCGGGATGATCGGGATGTATTTCCCGACCCAGTCGGTGGTCTCCAACACCTCTGCCCCGGTCAGGATCGACTGCGTCACCTTGTGGCCGCCCACCGCGCGCGGCCGCCCGACAATGCTAATGCCCAGGGCATCGAACATCGCTTTCTGCTTCTCATAAATGCCGAGCTCAACTACCTGTCCGTCCGACAGCGCCACAATGGTCTTGGCCACGGCCTCACGCCGCCAGTACTCGGCGACCATCACCCGGTCACCATCAAGCCAGGGCCCACCGAGACCGCCATAGCCCTCCCCGCTCCAGTCGACCGGCTCAGCCCCTTTCCACCGCGCCTCGAACGTCGCCTTGGGCAGGCTGTCGATCACAAAGGCGCTGTTCCAATCGCTGCTGTCGGCCGCCGTCGAATGCGGATCGCCATAGATGGAAAACGGATTGGCCACCCGTTCGATCACCAGGTCCTGGTCAAACCCATCGTCGCGGGCATAGCGGCTATTGATCCGGAAGTAGCCGAACCCACCCGTCACGGCGAAATCCAGCGCGGTGTCATAGGCCACCTCGGCATCGCTCGATTGCTCGATATTGCGGATCAGCCCGTTGAAGATCTCGGCGGTCTCAGGGTCAGCCGCGTCGTCCACCGGATGACAGACAATCGACGGCTTATTCTGCCGCGCATCATTGACAACCTGGCGAATAAAGGCCGGCAACCGGTTGATCGTCAGGCAAGGCCTGCCGTCAAGCTCGCGGTCCTTGCGCACCCGGTCGGGCCACTGCTCGCCCAACCGCGCAAAACGGATGTCGTCAGCGGCCTCGCGACGGTTCTCCGCCTCGTGCTCGCAAGCAAGGTCAAACGCCGCCCGGGCGTCGGTGAGAAAGTCTTCAGTTGTCATGGAGTGCTCACAGCAAAGCGCCGCCGAATTGGCGGGCGGGATATCAGGTTTGATTGTGGGTTGGCTGGAGATTAAGCGCGGCCAGTCGCCACGTTGCATCAGTCTAGCTAAGCAGCGGCGCTACAGTGTCCCTCTGCGAATGCGCGATCAGTAGCGGATCTAAGGAAGTCCACCCTTCGCGGTCTCAAGCGCGGGATGGCATCGATCCTGGTAGAATTGAATGGACGGTCCATCGATCTGCCACAACTCGATCACGTCGCCGGTGCTGATCATCGGTCTGGCATAGTGGGCATCGATGGACCATGCCGCGTCTGGCCGCTGCGGATCGATGATCTGCATCTCTATGGGCCACCAATCTCCCCGCAGTTTTTTCCGCGATCTTGGCTCGGTCCAATGGAAGGCCATAGCTAGGATCATCCTTCCCCGCCACAGCGATAGAATCTCACCAGATCCTCATCACCCGCCTCGAAGGGGAAAATTCGGATGAAATCAGGGCCACCTCCTAGGCTTCTGCCATAGTCCGCCTCGAATGACCCTAATGCGTCCGCCGCAGGCCCGCTTTCCAAGTCGACCTCGATCCTCCACCAATCGGCAAAAAACTTGCGGCGGGATTGCGCCTCCGTGAAACGCCAGCGACCTTTTGAGTTGTAGCTTCGAGTGTCGATTGTCGCGTACCAGTCACGAACGCCGACAAGACTTGCATCCCCATTTCGCCGAAGGATGAGCTCTCCACCATATTGACTGCACCAGGTTCCCAGCACCTGATTAGTTGTCGGCCCACGAGCGCAACCGGTGGCGAACAAGCCAACGGCCAATGCGCAAATAACGCCTCTCATCATTTAGCACCCTTCCGAAGCGGAATTGTCTCAGTCCAATGGAAGCTTTGGGTCGTCTTTGAGCCTGGCCCAGCATTGGCGAGGGAATTGACGAGGGGATCGACAAGTCTCTGGTAAGGTGTTGTGTAGCTGATCCACGGAATGTGAACGGCGGATGCTAGAGAGGACTCATTGCGCGCTGTGAAATCGACGACCGCCGCCCCATCTCTCACCCCTCGCACGACCGGCTCCAACTCATATGAACCTAGATATGCAGCGGCCAAGTTTCCTGTCCGTCCGCCCGTCGGCACAGCAGAATAGACCTTTAGAAACTCTGGCACGCCTTTAACTCCAGACAAGGAATAGTTGGCATTGTCTACTCGACCGAAATTCGGTCCAGATGTCGCAATCTGATCCCTGACCTTCTGAATATGCTCATGCTGTCGCAATACCTTGGTTGCCGGGTCATTGGGGCCAAACTTATGATGACGGGGCCCTTGGCCGGTCAGCCATTCTCGACCCAATTGATAATACCCCGTGGGGTCTGATCGCGGAGCAGCGCGGGGCTGCGACCTTGGAGCAGTCCTCAATTGAGGCCGTTCACCAGGCTCCTGCCAACTATGACCATTAGCGTTCCAAAGTCGCAGCATCTCCTCATAGGCCTCCCCCACCGGTTCAAGCGCAGAACGTGGCGTGCCGCGCGGCATCATGGTCATATCGAAAATCCTCTTCGACGCTAAAACCATAACCTGTGAATATCGCACAAAACAAGAACGAGATAGCTACCCCAGCCACCCCAACGCGCCCGCCCCGACCCGCACTGCAGGCCGCGCCGTCACCACCCCGCGCCGGTTAACCGCGAACTCGCCGAACGCATCGGCGCCGTGGCTCGCTTCATCATGAAGC
>JANLPX010000237.1:0-3794 GCA_031367485.1 Alphaproteobacteria bacterium
GTCTAACCACTTCCGAGGCCAAGCTCGGCCGAGCGCCCTGACCTCTCGCGCCAGTAGGCCCAGTCGCTTCATCCGTGCGGGTGTGAGTTGTCCCAACGTTTGGACCGGTTCCTGACCCTTGAAGGGGCTGGAGGTGATGGCCCCAAGCGTCATGGCGGCATCGAGTGCGGTCCATTCGGCCTTGGCGCGGTCTTCGAAACCAATGGCGTAGTAGTGGCGCAGAGGCGCTGGCTCTCCCGCCAGTTCCACCATCACCCCGATCACCCAGCCGGTCACACCCGAATCCTCCGCAAGGGGTCTGTTTAACCTGCGCAGCGCGGCATTGTCGCTTGCCAAGCACCCTAGTCGAGAAGAACGTAGCCTCAACAATGCCAGGGAGGCCCTAATGGCCCGCATCGAAGTCATCGAATATACCGACGCCGTCTGCTCCACCGCCTGGGGGGCTGAGCCCTTTTTCCGCAAACTGGACTGGCGCTTCGGCGACCATCTGACCTGGCGCAAGGTGATGGGCGGCTTGGTCGGCAATGCGGCCACCGGCAAGGAGAGCTGGGACCGGATCAGCGCGGCGGAACCCATGCGCAAGTACTGGAAGCGGGTCTGGCATCTGACCGGCATGCCCTATCCCAATCCGATGCACCTGATGTTACAATCGACCGATCCGATGGGGGCAGCGGTCAAGGCGGCTGAACTGCAGGGCAAGGATGTGGCCGAGGCTGTGCTGCGCCGGTTCCGCGAGCGGATCTTTGTCGATGGCATTGGCCCGCAGACTCCCGAAGAATTTGAAACCGCGACCAAGGGTGTCGCGGGTCTGGATCAAGCCCGCTGGCGCGTCGATCAAGCCAAGCCGGAGGTCGCCGCGGCCTATAAGGCTGACTGGCAGGAGTGCCGCGAACCCAACGACTATGTCCGCAACCTAGTCCACGACAGCCCGATGAACGGCGAGCTGAAACATTCCGAAGGTCACGACCGCTACGCCTATCCGACGATCATCTTCCGTGGCGGCCCAGGCGGCGATCAAACCGTGGCCGGTTGGGTGGACTATGAGGACTATGAGAAGGGCTTGGAGGCGGCGTTCCCCGGCTCCACCGCCAATCCACGCCCCGACCCGACGCCAGCTGAGGCCTTCGCGCGCTGGCCCATGCTGACCAGTCAGGAACTGAGCTTCCTGTGCGGTGAGGGTGCCAAACCGCCTGCGGGCACGGTGACCCACGATTGGGGAGACGGCGTGGTCTACTACACCGCCGTCGAGGCCAAGGCTCGTGGGCTTGAGCCGGCGCTGGTAGAGTAGGGCGTACGCAGCTTCCCGTCACGAAGTGGGGGGAAGATGCAGCGTCGCCGCTCTCGCTAAGGCAGCTCAATCTGTAACTCCCGCCGCAGATGCGCACGCAAAGCCCTTTCCAAGTTGTTGGGCCAGGTCGCGCCGACCTTGGCGGTAAGAACTCGAGCGCGGCGAAGAAACTGACCCGCGTAGTCGAGACTGGCGGCAATGACGGCCTCTCCTGTGGCGGCAACGCCAGGCTGAGCTGTGAGATAGGCAAAGTCCTGCGGTGAGATCACCTTACGAAGGCCCATAGCGCCCGGTGGCAAAGGCGGTTCGGTTTCGGCGATCATCAGGGTGATCAGGTTGGCGCGCAGCAGACCCACGCCTGTGACGGCGACGGCATACTCTTCGCGGCCCATGCCAACCGGCAAGAGGCCAAGGATCCTCATGGTCTCAACAATGAGGGCTTCAAGTTGCGCGGCGGGCATCGGCTGAGGAAGCAATTGGTCGGGCAGGGTTGCCCAGATATCGGCGTGATCGACCAACACCTTAAGCCTCGCCTTGGATCCCGTGACTCGACCGGGCACCGTGACCGTGATGTCAAAGCGATGCCATTGGCTGGTCACAGCCATGAACAGCGGTAAGCCCGGATAAGGCGGCCTCCAGAGAACAATTTCGGCGATTTCATCGGCCCAACCACGCACCTCTTCGGCGAGCGCAGCGTGATGTTCGGGGACGGCGACCAAGATCAAATCCACATCGCTATAGATGTCGCCCGTTCCCGCCCCAAGACTGCCGCCAAGGAATAGGGCGGCGACGCGGTTGTCCGCATCAGCTTTGGCTGTGAAGCCGGTGATGATGTCTTCGCGGCTCATGGAAGTCTCCCCTAGTTCGGAGATTGTCGCACTCGTTGAACGACGGCAAACGACCAAAACGCTGCGGGCTTGTGAGTTTTCCGCCGCGCTATTTCGGGGACAGCTACGCAACTCTCCCAGTTTCGCTGGCTGGTTGCGGCCCCTTGAGTCACGAATTGCGTAGCTGTCCCCGAAATAGCCCCATTGCCCCGCCGCCTCACGCAGGCCAAGCTTGGCCCCCGATGACCGAACTCGATCCCGAAGACCAATCCCTCCGCGCGTTGTTTGCGCGGCGCGATTATTTGCAGTTTTGGCTGGCGCGGGTGGCGGGAACCCTAGGCGTTCAGATCCAGAGCGTCGCCCTCGGCTGGCAGATGTATGCGGTGGCACGCGAGACCATGAGCGTGGCGCAATCGGCGTTTTATGTGGGGATGATCGGTTTAGCCGCCTTCATTCCAGTGTTCTTTCTGGCCTTGCCGGCCGGTGAAACGGCCGACCGCTATGATCGGCGTATAGTTTTGCTGTTTTGCTATGTAGGCGAGGCCGCCACCGCGGTGATCTTGGCCTGTGCGGCGATCTTCCATTTTGTCAGCATTCCGTTGCTCTTGGCGCTGTCAGCGCTGTTTGGAGCCAGCCGCGCCTTCATGGGTCCGGCCTCGACGGCCTTGGGGCCGATGTTGGTGACCAAGGCACTGTTACCGCGTGCGATTGCGTGGAATTCCCTATCTTGGCAGGGCGGATCGATTGCCGGGCCAGCACTCGGCGGGATATTGCTCGGCGTATCTCCGGGCGCTTCCTACTCTGTTGCCGCGGGGCTCTATGTGACCGCCGCAGCCTGCGTGTTTTTGATCAGGGGCAACACCCAACCCGTTGTCAATCCGGGCTCGCGCTGGGATCTGATGAAGGAGGGGATCTCCTATGTCTGGCAAAACAAGATCGTGTTTGGCGCGATCTCGCTCGACCTCTTCGCCGTGCTGCTGGGTGGGGCCACGGCGCTGCTGCCGGTGTTTGCCCGCGATGTGCTGCACGTAGGTCCGCAGGGGTTTGGCATCTTGCGGGCCGGGCCAGCCATGGGCGCGACCCTAGTGGCGATAATCTTGGCTACTGTCCCCATCAAACGGCATGCCGGTCTGATCATGTTTGGCGGCGTGGCGCTGTTTGGTGCAGCCACCGTGGTCTTTGGGCTCTCGACTTCGCTGCCGCTATCGGTCGTTGCTCTAGCTGTCCTCGGCGGGGCCGATATGCTCAGCGTCTATGTGCGCCAGACCCTGGTGCAGATCGTCACGCCCGATCAGATGCGCGGACGGGTGGCGGCGGTGTCGGGACTGTTCATCGGGGCATCCAATGAGCTCGGCGAATTCGAGAGCGGCCTGGTCGCGCGGGTCTTGGGCCCTGTGAACGCGGCGATTTTCGGCGGCGTTGGCGCATTGATCGTCACCGGCGTTTGGGCCAAGCTGTTTCCAGCCTTGCGCAAGGCCGACAAGCTCGCATAACAACCAGCGATATTTTCAGGGAGATAGATTCATGGGCGCTCTTTCAGGCAAAGTTGTATTAGTCACCGGCGGCGGAAACGGCATTGGCCGCGACTGCGCATTGATTGCGGCCCAAGAGGGCGCAAAGGTCGTGGTCAACGATCTGGGCGGTAGCCTCAAGGGCGAAGACGAAGGTTCGGCAGGGCC
>JANLPX010000239.1:0-2203 GCA_031367485.1 Alphaproteobacteria bacterium
CAAAGGCGGTTCGGTTTCGGCGATCATCAGGGTGATCAGGTTGGCGCGCAGCAGACCCACGCCTGTGACGGCGACGGCATACTCTTCCCGACCCATGCCAACAGGCAAGAGGCCAAGGATCCTCATGGTCTCAACAATGAGGGCTTCCAGTTGGGCGGCGGGGATAGACTGTGGCGGCAGTTGGTCGGGCAGGGTTGCCCAAACGCCGGTGTGGTCGACGAGCGGCTTCAACCCAGCCTTGGACCCCGTCACTCGACCCGGCACGGTGACGGTGATGTCAAATCGAAGCCATTCACTGGTCACGGCCATGAAGAGTGGCAAGCCTGGGTACGGCGGCCTCCAGAGAACAATTTCGGCGATCTCATCGGCCCAACCTCGCACCTCTGCCGTCAGAGCGGCGTGGTGTTCGGGAACGGCGACGAGGATCAAGTCTACATCGCTGTATGTATCGCCCGTTCCGGCCCCGAGGCTGCCACCAAGGAATAGCGCGGCGACGCGCGTATCTGACCTGGCCTTGGCGGTGAACGCCTCGATGAGTTGGTCGCGGGTCATGGTCTTCTCCTGGTCAGGGGAGACTGGCCAAACCCCGTCATCAGCGCAAACGACCAAAACGCGAGTTGCTTGTGAGTTTTGAGCCTAATTCGGGGACAGCTAACCAACTCCCCTGTTGCCTTCCCGATTGCAGTGCTTGAGCCGTGAGTTGCGTAGCTGTCCCCGAATTAGCCCCATTGCCCCGCCGCCCTGGGCAGGCCAAGCTTAGGCACCCATGACTGACAGCTCCCTCGAAGACCAATCCCTGCGCGCGCTGTTTGGGCGACCTGACTATGTACGGTTCTGGTTGGCGCGGGTGGCGGCGACGCTGGGGGTGCAGATCCAGAGTGTGGCCTTGGGCTGGCAGATGTATGCCACGGCGCGCGAGACCATGGGTGTGGCGCAGTCGGCGTTTTACGTCGGCATGATCGGGCTCGCGGCCTTCATTCCGGTGTTCCTGCTGGCCTTGCCCGCCGGAGAAACGGCGGATCGGCATGACCGGCGAGTGGTTCTGTTATTCTGCTACATGGGTGAAATCGCCACGGCGGTGATCCTGGCCTGCGCGGCGATTTTCCATTTTGTGAGCATTCCACTTCTTTTGGCCCTGTCGGCGATGTTTGGTGCCACTCGGGCCTATCTCGGACCGGCTTCGACGGCTCTGGGGCCGATGCTGGTGCCCAAGTCGCTGTTACCTCGCGCCATTGCTTTCAATTCCTTGGCGCTGACAGGGGGATCAATTATTGGCCCGGCGATCGGTGGGCTGTTGGTGGCAATGTCGGCTTCGGTCCCATATCTGGCGGCGCTTGGCCTCTACGCAGTGGCGGCAAGCTGCGCCTTTTTCATCAAGGGCAATACCCAACCGGTGGTCAATCCAGGCTCTCGTTGGGAGTTGGTGAAGGAGGGGTTGGCCTATTTTTGGCAAAACAAGATCGTGTTCGGGGCAATCTCGCTGGACCTCTTCGCTGTCTTGCTAGGTGGCGCGACGGCCCTGCTGCCGGTATTCGCCCGCGATGTCCTGCATGTGGGTCCCGAGGGGTTCGGCATATTGCGGGCCGGGCCAGCCATGGGTGCGACCCTGGTGGCGGTGGTTCTGGCGGGTTTCCCCATCAAGCGTCACGCGGGTCTGATTATGTTCGGCGGCGTGGCGCTGTTTGGGGCAGCCACCATCGTATTTGGGCTCTCGACTTCATTGCCACTGTCGGTGCTAGCGCTGGCGGTGCTGGGCGGGGCAGACATGCTCAGTGTCTATGTGCGTCAGACCTTGGTGCAGATCGTCACGCCTGATCAAATGCGCGGGCGCGTCGCGGCGGTGTCATCCCTGTTCATCGGGGCCTCCAATGAGCTCGGCGAATTCGAGAGCGGCGTTGTCGCGCGGTTCTTGGGCCCGGTGGGCGCGGCGATTTTCGGCGGCGTTGGCGCATTGATCGTCACCAGCGTTTGGGCCAAGCTGTTTCCAGCCTTGCGCAAGGCCGACAAGCTCGCATAACAACCAGCGATATTTTCAGGGAGATAGATTCATGGGCGCTCTTTTAGGCAAAGTTGTATTAGTCACCGGCGGCGGAAACGGCATTGGCCGCGACTGCGCATTGATTGCGGCCCAAGAGGGCGCAAAGGTCGTGGTCAACGATCTGGGCGGTAGCCTCAAGGGCGAAGACGAAGGTTCGGCAGGGCC
>JANLPX010000286.1:0-1808 GCA_031367485.1 Alphaproteobacteria bacterium
GCCTTGCCGCCCTTGACGCGCAAGACCGACGGTTTGCCGATCGGCGCGGTCTCAGGGTTCTGCAATATGCTCTGGAAGCTGCTGGTGGACATGAAGGCGCAGACCGATGCGCCGACCCATCTGGCAGTGATTTTCGACCACTCCGAAAAAACCTTCCGCAACAAACTCTATGATCAGTATAAGGCCCACCGCCCGCCTGCCCCTGAGGATTTGGTGCCGCAATTTCCGCTGGTGCGGGAAGCAACCCGGGCGTTCGGTGTCCCCAGCCTGGAACTGCCCGGCTACGAAGCCGACGACCTGATCGCAGCCTATGCCTGCAAGGTGCGCGACATGGGCGGCGAGGTGATGATCGTCTCGTCCGACAAGGACTTGATGCAGCTGGTCGGGCCCAAGGTCTCGATGCTCGACACCATGAAGAACCTAAAAATAGGCCCCGAGCAGGTATTTGAAAAGTTCGGCGTCTATCCCGACAAGGTGGTCGAGGTTCAGGCCCTGTGCGGCGACTCCGTCGACAATGTGCCGGGCGCACCCGGCATCGGCATTAAGACCGCCGCCCTACTGATCAACGAATATGGTGATCTGGAAACCTTGCTGGCGCGGGCCGGCGAGATCAAACAGGACAAGCGCCGCCAGACCCTCATTGATTTCGCCGATCAAATCCGGCTGTCGCGACAGTTGGTACAGCTGGATTGCGACACCCCCCTGCCCGCCACCCTGGACGAGTTGGCGGTCGCTGAGCCTGACCCAACGGTACTCTCGCAATTTCTGGAGGTGATGGAGCTGCGAACCCTTGGTCGCCGGGTAACCGGCGGCAGCGTACCGAGTGCAACAGCCCAAACCCTCGCCGCGCCGCATGGTAGTCCGAGCCCTGCGCCACCGGCTGCCACAATCGACCAAGGGCCTCTCGACACCTCGCGCTATGTCTGCGTACGCGATCTGTCCACCCTGGAGGCCTGGATCGCGAAATGCCGCGCCGCTGGAGTCATCGCCTTTGACACCGAAACCGACGCACTCTCCTCGGCCAATGCCGGGCTTTGTGGCGTGTCGCTGGCTACCGGGCCGGGGGAGGCCTGCTATATTCCTTTGGGACACGAACCGGAGGGTGGGTTGGCCTTTGATGCGCCGGCCGACCTGACTCAAATCCCAATGGATCAGGCCATAGCGGCACTAAAGCCGCTGCTGGAAGACCCGGCGGTCCTCAAAGTCGCCCAGAACGCCAAGTACGACATGGCGGTACTCTCGCGCTACGGCATCGAGGTCGGGCCCATCGAAGACACCATGCTGATCAGTTATGTGCTGGAAGCAGGTCTGCACAAAAGCCACGGCATGGACGAGCTCTCCAAGCGCTGGCTGGGCCACGAGCCGATCTCCTTCAAGCAGGTAGCCGGCACCGGCAAGGCGCAGAAAAGCTTCAAGCATGTGGCCCTAGAGCCCGCCACCACCTATGCCGCCGAAGACGCCGATGTGACCCTGCGGCTCTACAATATCCTGCGCCCGCGCCTCCAGAAGGAAGGGCTGCTCACCGTCTATGAGACCCTGGAACGGCCCATGCCCCAGGTGCTGGCAAGCATGGAGAATGCGGGCATCCGGGTTGATCCCGAACAACTGTCTCGGCTCAGCCACGACTTCTCGATGCGCATGATCGAGCTAGAAGCCCAAGCCCACGAACTGGCGGGACACCCCTTCAATCTGGGCAGCCCCAAACAGGTCGGCGATGTGCTCTATGGCGAGATGGGCTTAGCGTCCAAGCGCACCACCGCCACCGGAGCCCAGGGCACCGACGCCGCCATATTGGAAGATCTCGCGGC
>JANLPX010000336.1:0-30385 GCA_031367485.1 Alphaproteobacteria bacterium
TCTAGATCCTGCCTCGGTGGAGAAGGAGCGAAAATTCCTGACCGATCAAGCGCTGGAATCGGGCAAGCCCATCGGCGTCGTAGAAAAGATGATCGAAGGCCGGATCCGCAAGTGGCAAGAAGAAGTAGTGCTGCTCAAGCACCCCTTCGTGATGAACCCGGATCAGACGATTGAGGCTCTGATCGCCGAAACCTCCAAGACCACGGGTGGTTCGTTGGCTGTGAAGGGCTTCGTGCGCTTCCAGTTGGGTGACGGCGTAGAGAAGAAGGTCGACGATTTCGCTGCCGAGGTCGCTTCGATGACCAAGTCCAGCTGATCGGACTTCGGCTCGCGAACAAATAAAGGGCGTGGTGCGTTCGACGCGCACCACGCCCTTGGTTTATGTAAGTATCGCTAGAGATTCTCCGGAGCGACCCGTGTCCGACGCCAAACCCCGCTACAAGAAAATCCTCTTGAAGATGTCAGGCGAAGTCCTGATGGGCGATGCGCTGTTCGGTATTGATACCAAGACCATCGAGGCCGTGGCTGAGGACATCAAAGAGGTGGTCGACGCCGGGGTCGAGCTCTGTCTGGTGGTCGGCGGCGGTAATATTTTCCGCGGTGTTTCCCTGGCCGGCAAAGGCATGGACCGCGCCAATGCCGACTATATGGGTATGCTTGCCACCGTCATGAACGCGCTGGCGCTCCAGGGCGCGCTCGAGAAAGCTGGTGTCTATACTCGCGTGCAGTCAGCCATTCCCATGGAAGCGGTCTGCGAGCCCTATATTCGCCGTCGCGCGCTTCGCCATCTGGAAAAGGGCAGGGTGGTGATCTTCGCCGCCGGTTTGGGAGCTCCGTTCTTCACGACCGATACGCCTGCTGCACTGCGGGCTGCGGAGATGGGGTGTGACGCGCTCTTCAAAGGCACCAGTGTTGATGGGGTCTATACCGCCGACCCCAAGAAAGATCCGAGCGCAAAGCGCTACGAAACCCTAAGTTACCATGATGTCTTGGCCCAGGATCTCCGGGTCATGGACGCCTCCGCCATTGCCTTAATGCGCGACAACAAGGTGCCGATCGTGGTGTTCTCGATCCGTGAGCGCGGCAATTTCATGAAGGTGCTCAAAGGGCAGGGCGTCTTCACCACCATCACCTGATTATCCTAAGGGAGCTGACCCATGGCCGATGCCGAAAAGCCGGTCCTTGCGAGATACAAAGACCGTATGGACAAGGCGATCAACGCCTTGAAAGAAGACTTTTCCACCCTGAGAACGGGTCGGGCTTCAGCCAGCTTGCTCGATCAAATCATGGTCGACGCCTATGGCTCGACCGTGCCACTGAGCCAAGTCGGCGCGGTCAGCGTGCCTGAGCCAAGGTCGATTTCGGTCAGCGTATGGGACCGCGCGATTGTCGTCTCCGTGGAGAAAGCCATCCGCTCGTCCGGATTAGGATTGAACCCTGTTGTTGAAGGGCAAAATCTGCGGATTCCAATCCCGCCCTTGACCGAGGAGCGCCGGAAGGACCTCGCGAAGCTGGCCGGCAAGTATGCGGAAACTCAGAAAATATCAGTTCGCAATGTTCGCCGCGACGCCAACGATGATTTGCGCAAGGCTGAGAAGGACCACGTGATTAATCAAGACGAACAAAAGCGTATGGAAGCTGAGGTTCAAAAGCTAACCGATGAGGCGGTTCGGCGTGTCGACGAAGCCTTGAAATCCAAAGAACAAGAGATCATGCAGGTTTAGTCGACGGATCGACGAGGACATCGATGGTCGCAAAGCCAACATCGCCCGCTACATCAGACGCGCCACTTCATGTGGCGATCGTCATGGACGGCAATGGACGGTGGGCAAAGCGGCGAGGGCTGCCCCGTTCGCTGGGCCATCGCGCCGGGGTTGAAGCTTTGAAACGTACCGTTTCGGCAGCCCCAGACTGCAATATCCGGTGGCTGACGGTGTTCGGATTTTCGACCGAAAACTGGGGGAGACCGGTCGCGGAGGTAAACGAACTCATGGCGCTCCCCAAGCGCTATTTCGAGACCGACTTAGCCCGGTTAGAGCGAGAGGGTGTACGGGTTCGTGCCTTGGGGCGCAGAACGGGGCTTGCTCCCGACTTAGTTGCCATGCTGGAGGAGGCAGAGCGACGCACCGCTAAGAATTCCACGTCATTTCTCCAGATTGCCTTCAACTATGGCAGTCAAGCCGACATAGCCGACGCTGCGAAGCTATTCGCTCAGGACGTTGCGGACGGTCTGCGCAAGCCCGAGGACATGAACGAGAGCGTGCTGGCCAGCTATCTTTCGACCCGGGATGTTCCGGTACCCGACTTGATTATCCGACCTTCGGGTGAACAGCGGTTGTCGAACTTCTTATTGTGGGAGTCGGCCTATTCTGAGTTCGTGTTTCAGAACGTCCTGTGGCCAGACTACGGCCCGGAGCATCTAGCCGCCGCCGTCGCGGAGTTCCGGGGTCGCGAGCGTCGGTTTGGCGGAACGGTCGCGGATGACGTCGTTGCCGCCGGCTAAACGCTTCGACTGGTCCAATCTGGGGATACGGGTCGCCTCGGCCACGATTCTAGTGCCCTCCGCCCTTGCGGCGGTTTGGTTCGATACAGGCTGGGCGAGGGGCGGTTGGCCTTTCCTGCTCTTAATCTCCGTGGCGGTGGCGCTGCTTTCGATCGAGTGGGGTGCCATGACCGCGCCTGGCGCACCGGTTCGCGTTTCCACAGCGGTCTGCGCTGCAGTCTTAGTCGGGGTATATCTGGCCCATCGCGACCACATGTGGCTCGCCTGGGGCGGTTTGGTTGTCGGAGGTCTGGCTGCAGCTCTTGTCGCACGCGGTGTGTCTGAGCGTCCATCCAATGCCGCCTATGGCGTTGCCTATCTAGGGATAGCCTGCGTCTGCCTTGTCTGGCTGCGGGCCATGCCGCAGGGCAACTGGTGGGCGCTGATGCTCTTTGGCATTACTTGGTCGGCGGATATCGCGGCTTATGCGACCGGGAACCTCTTGAAAGGCCCGAAGCTCTGGCCGCGCTACTCTCCAAACAAAACGTGGTCGGGGTTCTTTGGTGGCCTAGTCGCTGCCATGTTGGTTGCAGGGCTGATGTCCTCGCTTCCCTATTTCGAGCTCAATATCTATGCCGCAATCCTTGTGGGGCTTCTGGGTGGATTGGCCACCATGGCCGGCGATCTATGGGAATCAGCACTCAAGCGGCGTTTTGGTGTTAAAGACTCGGGAGACTTGATCCCGGGGCACGGGGGATTGCTCGACCGGGTTGATGGATTGCTGTTCGCCGTCGTGATTATCGCCGTTGCCCGCCTTATAAACCATCTAGGATGGGGCCATTGAGTATTCCGCGCCGACTAAGTGTCCTGGGTTCAACGGGATCTGTTGGGGTCTCAACTCTCGACTTGCTTGAAAAAGCGGAAGTCGACGTCGAGATTGTGGCTCTGACGGGACGGTCAAATGTCGCTCTATTGGCGCAACAGGCTCTGAAGTGGCGTCCACAGGTCGTTGTAATTGCGGATGAAACTAAGCTCTCTGATCTTCGTGATCGCCTTGCAGGCAGTAATATTTTAGTTACGGGCGGCGCTGCGGCCGTGACTGAGGCTGCGGGACGTGACGCGCAATGGGTCATGTCGGCGATTGTCGGGTTTGCGGGCTTGGCTCCAACCTTGGCTGCAGCAAAATCTGGAGCCGTCGTCGCGCTTGCCAACAAGGAGAGCCTGGTCTGCTGTGGACCGTCGCTTCTTCGGATCGCCAAACTGGCCGGCGGCGTAATCATTCCTGTGGATTCCGAACATTCGGCGATATTCCAGGTGTTGGAACCCGCCAATGCACAGCACGTAACGCGGCTCGTTCTGACCGCCTCGGGTGGACCTTTCCGGACTTGGACTCGCGACCAGATGGTTCACGCGACGCCCGAACAGGCCGTGGCGCATCCAAACTGGAGCATGGGTCGTAAAATCTCGGTAGACTCGGCCACGATGATGAACAAGGGGCTAGAAATGATTGAAGCAGCGTACCTTTTCGGTATGCCTGCAAACCGGATCGACGTTTTGATCCACCCTCAATCGATCATCCACAGCTTGGTGGAATATGCCGACGGCTCCACTCTGGCTCAACTTGGCGCACCTGACATGCGCACGCCTATTGCCTGTGCCTATGCTTGGCCCGACCGATTGCCTTGGCCGGCTCCCAAGCTCGATCTTGCTAGGGCCGGGCCCCTGACCTTCGAAGACCCCGACCTGGGCAAATTCCCGGCTCTCAGCATCGCCAAGCAAGCGCTTGCGATCGGTGGACAGTCACCCGCTATTTTGAACGCTGCGAATGAAGTGGCGGTGGGCGCTTTTCTTGACCGGCGCATCGGCTTTCTCGATATTGCCGCAATCGTAGCCGACACGTTGGAAGAGGCCGAGGCAAAGGGCCTGGCTGACGACGGAAACAGCGATGCACTGCATACCGCAGTCTCTACAGATAGTATGGCGCGGCGAGTCGCAGGTGAGATCGCCCAGCGGTTTGCCTTGGTTCGAGCCTAGGGGATGGAGTCGCAATGATTGAGTTTGTCCAGGTTGCGCTAATCTATGTGGTCTCGTTTCTTGCGGTGCTCACGTTGGTGGTGACTGTCCACGAGTTGGGGCACTTCCTAGTGGCCAAGGCCTGCGGTGTCGCCATTGATCGCTTTGCCATCGGGTTTGGCCGCGCGATCCTATGCTGGCGCGATCGCTCAGGTGTGGAGTGGCGGATTGGCTGGATCCCTCTCGGCGGCTATGTCCGTTTCTCCGGCGATGAAAATGCCGCCAGCGTTCCTGATCACGAGGATTTGGCGAGCATGCGAGCCGCCATCATCGCCAAGGAGGGCTCCGCAGCAGTCAGTCGCTATTTTCACTTCAAGCCACTTTGGCAACGCGCGGCTGTCGTGGTGGCGGGGCCGGTCACGAACTTCATCTTTTCGATCGCCGTATTCACCGTTCTCCTCATGGCTTTGGGCCAGTACACGTCGCCGGCTCGGATTGCCGCGGTATCGGCAAATAGCCCGGCTTCGCGGGCCGGTTTTCAGCCTGGCGATCTGATAGTCTCTGTGAACGGAAAGCCCGTTCAAAGCTTTGGCGACCTTTCCGAGGTTGCCCAACTCCGGGTCAATCTGCCGACCTTGTTCAAGGTCGAACGCGCTGGCCAAGAGCTCGCCCTAACGGCGACACCGGAGTATCAGCTTCGGCCAGATGCCCTTGGGTCGATGCGCAAACAGGGAACCTTTGGCTTGGCTTCGTCCCAAGAGCCGGGTGACTACAAACATATTCGTTATGGACCATTTGAGGCCCTTAAGGCTGGGGTTAGCCAGACAGGTCATATTCTATCGTCCACAGTCTACTATTTGGGACGCATGATCACCGGTCAGGTCTCCGCCGATCAGCTGAGTGGTCCGCTTGGAATTGCAAAAATCTCTGGAAAACTTGCGCAAGCCAGTGCCGAAGGCGCACCAAACTTCGGGGCTATGGTGCTCAGCGGCGGAGTCGGGTTATTGCAACTGGCTGCTGTGTTATCTGTCGGGATCGGTTTCATGAATTTGCTTCCGGTGCCCGTGCTCGATGGCGGGCACCTCATGTTCTACGCCTATGAAGCAGCCATGCGGCGCCCTCTTGCTGCCAAGGTTCAGGCGGTAGGGTATCGCGTAGGCCTTGCACTCGTGCTCAGTTTAATGTTGTTCGCCACTTGGAACGATCTGCAACAGCTGCACGTGTTCAAATTCATTGGCGGTCTATTCTCCTGATCGCCTCAAAATTCCATAAACGGCTTAAATGATGCAAAGACCCCGCGCCCGAAACGCCGCGCTCGCCTCTGGTCTCGCCCTCCTATTGGGGTCGAGTGCCGTGATCGCGCCCAGCATGGCTCTGGCCCAAGCGACTGCGCAAGACGGTGTCGTGCAGCGTATTATTGTGACCGGCAACGAGCGGATCGAACAATCTACGATCCTATCTTACTTGCCGCTTCAAGTCGGCGACCTGGCCAATCCCCAGAAGATCGATTTGGCGCTGAAGGCGCTATTTCGGACCGATCTGTTTGCCGACGTAAAACTAAACTTTCTTGGGGGCGATCTCACCATCGCCGTTGTCGAAAATCCGATCATCAACAAGGTCGTATTCGAGGGAAATTCGGGCCTGAAAGAAGAGAAACTGCGCGACGAGGTGACGATCCGGCCGCGGGGTATTTTCACCAAGGCCAAGGTTCAGTCGGATATTCAGCGTATCATCGAGCTCTATCGCCGATCAGGTCGAATTTCGGCGACCGTGACGCCAAAGATCGTGGAGCTCCCTCAGCGGCGCGTAGACCTGATCTTTGAGATCAACGAGGGTGCCAAGAGCGGTGTGCTCGGAGTCAATTTTCTGGGGAATAAAGAGTATTCCGACAACGATCTGCGCGACGTGGTCGTGACCGAGAAAACCACTTGGTACAAATTCTTTTCCAGCAATGCTAACTACGACCCGGACCGCCTGGAGTACGACAAGGAACAATTGCGGAAGCACTATCGCAATCGCGGCTTCTACGACTTCAGAGTCATCTCAGCCGTGGCGGAACTCGCGCCTGACAAAAACGGTTTTGCGATCACCTACACCCTCGACGAGGGCCCGCAGTATAAGTTCGGCAAGATCACAGTCGAGACGGCACTCAAGAAGCTCGACAAAGACCTGCTTCAGCAGCTGGTGCCGATCCGATCGGGCGATCTCTACGAGGATGAACGGATCGAGGGAGCCACAGACTCCCTGACCTTCGCGGCTGGTGCCGCAGGCTTCGCGTCCGTTGACGTGCGACCGCGCTATACGGCCAACCCCGTGACCAAGACCGTCGATGTGATCTTCCAGGTCAATGAAGGCCCGCGCGTCTACGTCAACCGGATCGACATTGTCGGCAATACTCAGACGCTCGACTATGTCGTTCGCCGCGAAATGAACTTGGTCGAAGGCGACGCCTATAATCGCGCTCTGGTGGATCGCTCGAAAAACAACATCAAAGCCCTCGGCTTCTTCAAAGACGTCACCATTACAGAAATCCCGACGGCTAATCCCGACCGGACTGACCTGCAGGTAAAGATCGAGGAACAGCCGACCGGAGAACTCTCGTTCAGCGCAGGCTATTCGTCCGTGGACCAGTTGGTCCTCGACCTCGGGATCACCCAACGCAATTTCCGTGGTCGTGGCCAGGATGTTCGCGCTCGCGTCTCTGTCGGCTCACTTCGTCAGCAGGTCGATCTGTCGTTCACCGAGCCACGGTTCTTGGACCGGAACCTCCGCGCGGGCATCGACATCTATTCCTACAAATACGACTTCTCGCAGTACTCCGCCTATCAGACGTCTTCGATTGGCACGAACTTGCGGGTTGGTTTCCCACTGACAGTTAGCTCCGCGATGTCCCTGCGCTATGTCTTGCGCAGCGACTCCGTCAAAATCGACAACTCGTTCTGTAATCCGACCAATCCGGTTGTCTCGCTATCCCTATGCGCACAGCGAGGGGACTACACGACGTCACTGCTGGGTTACGGCTTGTCGCTGGATCGTCGAAATGATCCGATCCGCCCAACACGGGGCTACTACGCCAATCTCACCCAAGATTTCGCGGGTATTGGCGGCGACGTGAATTATCTGAAGTCCGAAATCGAAGGCGGCTGGTATCACGGGTTCACCAAGAGCTTCGTCCTGCAACTGACGGGCAGCGCGGGCTATGTCGGCGGTTGGGGTGGGGATTCCATTCGCATCAACGACAGGTTCTACAAGGGTGGGAATACGTTCCGGGGTTTCGAGACCGCCGGCATCGGACCGCGCGACACCAACCTCAATCGCCTCGATGCCCTTGGCGGTCGCGCCTATGCAATCGGCTCGGCTGAGCTCACTGTTCCAACCTTCCTGCCAGACCAGTATGGGATCAAAGCTTCGCTCTTCACCGACTTCGGTACTGTTGGTCTGTTGGATCGTCGGGATAAGTTGGACTCAACCGGCAAAATCGATCCGTTGATCCGCGACGACCTGTCCCTGCGGGCATCGGCAGGCCTATCAGTGTTCTGGAAATCCCCGATGGGACCAATTCGCTTCGATTTCAGTCAGATTTTGGCCCAAGAGACCTACGATAAGACCGAGACTTTCAAATTCTCCACCTCAACAAAGTTCTGATCACATGAAAATGCAAAAACTCCTTATGACCGCCAGTGCGGTCGCCATGACACTGGCCACCAGTGTGTCGGCCTTCGCTCAGGCCGCAGCACCTCCGGCAATTTCCCATGGCCCAGCCATCAGCGGGGTTTGTATCGTGTCACTCGAGGGGGCCATCGGCGGCTCGACCGTTGGCAAGTATGTGCAAACGCGGCTTAACCAAATCGGTACTACGGTTCAGTCAGAGTTAGGTGCCGAGCAGACCGCGATTGCTGCCGAGGCCAAGGCGATTGACTCGCAACGCGCAACCTTGGATCAAACGGCCTACGACCAGCGCGCGTCTGCGGTCCAGATCCGTGACAATGCCTTGCAGCGTAAGGCGCAACTTCGTCAGCGCGAGATGCAGGCAACCCAACAGAAGGCAGTCGGCCGCGTCGGGCAGGAAATGGAGCCGATCATTCGCGCGGCTTACCAACAGGCCAAGTGCGGGCTTCTGCTTCAGCGTGACGCTATTGTGTTAGCCAATCCAGCCATGGATATCACACCGGCCGTTATCACCGGGTTGAACGCCAAGATCACGCAATTTGCCTTCGAGCGCGAGCGCTTAGATCAACCCCTGCCAACTGCCCCGAAATAGCCCGAACCCCTTGTATGAAGGACGCGGATCGGAGCATCACTATCTCATGATGCCTGATCCGCGTTTTTTCGAAACCCTACCGCCAGTTACGCTCGGTGAACTCGCGCAGGTCACCGGCTCGGAATTGGGGTCAGCCGACCTGGCTGGCATTACGGTCAATGCCGTTTCAATCCTAGCCAAAGCGGGACACGGCAGCATTGCCTTCCTAACCGACAAGAAATTCTTGCTCGATCTTCCCGGGCCACCCCCAACCGCGTGCTTCGCGACGGCGGCCCTCGCCGACTTGCTTCCCGTTGGATGCGTGGGTTTAATTACCCGCTATCCCCATGCCGCGTACGCCAACACCGCCAATCGCCTTCATCGCGCCAGGCTACACCGAGAGCAGCAAGCCGTATCCGCGTCGGCTCGTCTTGAGGCGGATGTCCAACTGGGTCCAGGAGTGATCATCGGGGCGGGTGCTCAAGTCGGCCGAGGCACGACCATTGGCCCAAACACTGTGATTGGCCCCGGCGTAACGATTGGTCGGGATTGTGCCATCGGCTCGGGCGTCGCTATTGGCTTCTCACTCATTGGAGACCGGGTCAGTATTCACAGCAATGCCGTGATCGGCGAACCCGGCTTCGGCGCGGCGGCTGGCCCCAAGGGCATCGTGGATATCCCCCAACTCGGTCGCGTGATCTTACAGGATGGCGTAACCATCGGAGCTGGCTCGACTATCGATCGCGGAGCCTTTGAGGACACGGTTATTGGTGAAAATACCAAGCTCGATAATCTGGTACATATCGCCCACAACGTCCGTATCGGACGCAATTGCGTCATGGCCGCATATACCGGGATATCTGGCAGCGTGACCATCGGTGATGGATGCAGATTCGGGGGCAGGGCCGGGGTGGCTGATCATTTGACTGTCGGTGATGGTGCGCAAGTCGGAGCCGGTGCTGCTGTACTACAAAGTATGCCACCAGGTGCGATTTGGAGCGGAATGCCTGCCCGCCCGGTTCGCCAGTGGTTGCGTGAGACCGCCTGGGTCTCAAAATCTGCGGCCAAGAATAGAACTGGGGCGACTCATGACTGACACCGCTGTCGCCGCGAGCGATATCGACATCAACGAGATCCTGTTTCGGATTCCTCATCGATACCCGTTCCTGCTCGTGGACCGGGCGGAGGATTATCTGCCCGGCGTCAGCATTGTTGGGATCAAGGCGGTCACCTTCAATGAACCTTTTTTCCAGGGCCATTTCCCGGACTATCCAGTAATGCCAGGCGTGCTGATCATCGAATCGATGGCGCAGACCGGTGCGGTCCTGATGTCCAAGACACTCGATGTCGATCCGAGGGGCAAGACCATCTTGTTCGCCTCAATGAACAATTGTCGATTCCGTAACCCCGTCCGCCCTGGCGATCTCCTGCGCCTGGAGGTTCGGGTCCAGAAAGCCCGCGGCGGACTGTTCAAATTTGAAGGGGTCGCAAAGGTCGGTGACAAGATCGCCGCCGAAGCCGAGTTCGCCGCAATGCTGATCGAGACCCCTGCATGAGCACCGAAATCCATCCCACAGCAATTATTGAAAACGGCGCTGAGTTGGCAGATGGCGTCACAGTTGGCCCGTTCTCGATCATTGGCGCTAATGTGAAGATCGGTCCGCGAACCAAGATCTTGGCCCATGTTATCGTCGAGGGGCATACGCAGATCGGTTCTGACTGCACGGTCCGAAACTTCTCCAACCTCGGCGGGCCGCCCCACCACACCGGTTACCGTGGCGAGCCGACGGAACTATTGATCGGCGATCGGAACCTGATCTGGGAGCATGTCACCATGCACATTGGCACGCCCGATGGTGGCGCGGTCACTCGGGTTGGTAATGACGGGATGTTCATGGCCACCAGCCACGTGGGTCACGATTGTGAAGTTGGCGATAACGTGATCCTGGCCCACTCCGCGACCTTGGGCGGCCACGTCTATGTTGGCGATTTCGTGATGGTCAGTGGTCTGGCCGCGGTGCACCAGTATTGCCGGGTAGGGCGCTATTCCTTCATCGGCGGCCTGGCGGCTGTGACCAAAGATGTCATCCCATATGGCTTAGTCTGGGGAAATCATGCGCACCTCGAAGGGTTAAACCTTGTTGGCCTAAAACGCCGGGATTTCAGTCGTGAAACAATCAGTGAGCTGCGCTCAGCTTATCGCCTATTGTTCGCCGAAGAGGGCACCTTCCAAGAGCGTGTCGAGGATACGGCTGAGACTTTTGGCAAGAGCGCGCCAGTGATGGAAATCATCGACTTCATTCGCGCCGATGGAAACCGCCCCCTCTGCCTGCCGGAGCGCGAGGTCTAAGCCATGCTGAAGCTAGGCGTCATTGCTGGCGGAGGATCGCTGCCGCGTGAGATTGCTGAGCACTGCCAACAGGCCGGTCGGCCCTTCTTTATTGCGCGGTTGCGGGGCTTCGCTGACAACGATTTAACTAAGTTCCCGGGGGCAGATGTCGGTCTCGCTGAGATCGGCAAGTGTATGAAGCTTCTACGCCGCGCCGGCTGCAAGGCCGTCTGTCTCGTGGGAAATGTCAGTCGTCCTGATTTTTCCAACTTTATTCCGGACTTGAAAGGTCTCGCCTTGTTGCCAGCTCTGGTCATGGCCGGGCGAAAGGGTGACGACGCCTTGTTGCGGGTCGTGGTGGATGCCTTCGCCAAAGAAGGGTTCGCTATCGAGGGGGCCCACGAGGCCAAGACGGACCTTACCCTTCCGTTGGGACCACTTGGTCGATGCTCGCCAGGACCCGAGCATATGGACGACATCACCCGGGCGCTTTTCATTGCGCGCCAAATCGGTAACTTGGACATCGGACAGGCTGCAGTCGTCTGCGACGGACTAGTCCTGGCCGTTGAGGCGCAGGAGGGCACGGACGCCATGCTTCGCCGCGTGACGACTGAGCTCTCCCGTAATATCCGCGGCCGACCAGAGGCCAAACGTGGGGTGCTGGCTAAGGCGCCCAAACCTATCCAAGACACAAAGGTTGATCTGCCAACCATTGGCCTAGCGACCCTCCACAGGGTGGCGGCAGCGGGTCTTGCCGGAATTGTCGGGGAAACCGGGCGACTGCTGGTCCTTGATCGCGAACTCGTTGTCAGAACCGCCGATGAACTGGGCCTCTTCATCTATGGCGTGGCCCCGCCGACAACGTGACTCGCCCGCTCTGCATCATGTTGGTGGCCACCGAAGCATCCGGTGATGATCGCGGCGCGGGTCTAGCGAAGGCCTTAAGGGCAAAACTCGGCGACGGGGTTAGGTTCATCGGAACCGGTGGCGCGCAAATGGCGGCGCAGGGTGTGCGGAGTCTGTTCGATATCTCTGAGCTTTCGATATTGGGGGTTGTCGACGCTATAGCGGCCTATCCCCGGGCCATGCGGTTGGTCGACCAAACCGTAGAACTAGCCGTCCACGACCAGCCTGATGTGGTTGTCCTGATCGACTCCTGGGCATTCAGTTTGCGCGTCGCCCATCGTTTGCGGAAAAAGAACCCGGCCATACCGCTGATCAAGTATGTCGCGCCGCAGGTTTGGGCCTGGCGCAAAGGCAGGGCGAGGATCTTGGCGCGCGCGGTGGATCACCTCCTGACAATTCACAGCTTCGATGCGCCGTAT
Organism: Alphaproteobacteria bacterium; assembly: GCA_031367485.1. Taxonomy (GTDB): domain Bacteria; phylum Pseudomonadota; class Alphaproteobacteria; order Caulobacterales; family Caulobacteraceae; genus Phenylobacterium. The sequence goes on from JANLPX010000336.1 coordinate 12,390, forward strand.
TTTGAGGCCGAAGGGTTGGAGACGACTTTCGTCGGCAACGCAGCCCTCAATACGGATTTCAGCCAAAGCGATCCAAAACGCCTGCGCAAGTCGCTGGGCATCCCCGCCATCGCACCGATCTTGCTCGTCCTTCCCGGAAGCCGTCCCAGTGAAATCAAGCGGGTCTTGCCCGTCTTCGCTCAAGCAGTGGGCTTGTTGCAGGCTAGGTTTCCTAGTCTGGAAATCGTCATTCCTGCTGCTCCAACGATCGCGGTGGCTCTCAAACAAGCTGTCGCTTTGTGGCCAAAGCCGCCGCATGTCGTGGAGGGTGATGAAGCCAAGCACGATGCCATGACGGCCGCGAGCGTCGCCTTAGCCTGTTCGGGGACCGTTACACTCGAGCTTGCCCTAGCGGGGTGCCCGATGATCGTGGGCTACCGCATGGACGCGTTGACCTACGCCCTGGTCAACAGGCTGGTTAGGCGCCCCATCACGCTGTTCAATATTGCGGCCAAGGCCATGGTGGCTCCGGAATTCATTCAGGATGATTGCAACGCTCCGGCTCTAGCCCGAGAAATCGCGCTTCGCATGGAAAACCCGCAAATGTGCACCCAGCAAGCTGCAGCTCAGTTCGATGCCCTGGCCAAAATGGGTCACGGCGGCCCCGATCCCTCGGAGGCCGCCGCTCAAGCCATTCTCAAAATCGTCGCAACCCGCCGAACTTAGCCTCTGGTGTCGATCGTCGAATAATCCCGCTGCGGCGCGCCGGTATAGATTTGGCGTGGACGACCAATCTTCTGCAAAGGATCTTCGATCATTTCGCGCCATTGCGAGATCCAGCCCACGGTCCGGGCTAGGGCAAAGAGCACGGTGAACATTTCCGGCGGGAAGCCCAAAGCGCGCAGGGTGATGCCGGAATAGAAGTCTACATTCGGATAGAGCTTGCGCTCGACGAAGTAGGGGTCGCTGAGCGCGATCCGTTCCAACTCCATGGCGACCTTCAGCAGCGGGTCGTCGCCATGGCCGACTTCGTCCAGAACTTCATGGCAGGTCTTCTGCATAACGGTCGCGCGTGGATCATAGTTCTTGTAAACGCGGTGACCGAAGCCCATCAGCCGATATCGACGATCCTTAACGCCCTGAACATATTCAGGAATACGGTCAACTGTGCCGATTTCAATCAGCATATTCAGCGCTTCTTCGTTCGCCCCGCCATGGCTTGGACCCCATAGGCAGGCAATCCCTGCAGCGATACATGCGAACGGATTTGCACCCGACGAGCCCGCGAGACGGACGGTTGAAGTCGAGGCATTCTGCTCGTGATCGGCGTGCAGGATGAATATGCGGTCCATTGCGCGGGTTAAAACTGGATTGGGTTTCCAATCTTCAGCCGGGACCGAGAAGCACATCCGCAGGAAGTTCTCGGCATAGGACAGGTCATTGCGTGGGTGCACAAAGGGCTGGCCACGGAAATACTTGAAGGCTCGCGCCGCTATGGTCGGCATCTTGGCGATCAAACGGTGTGACGAGATCATCCGTTGCTGGGGATCATCGACATTGGTGCTATCATGGTAGAAAGCCGACAAGGCGCCGACGGCACCAACCATGATGGCCATTGGGTGAGCATCGCGCCGGAAGCCATTGAAAAACCGATCAAACTGCTCATGCAGCATGGTGTGATAGGTAATCGTATGCTCGAACTCTTCGAAAGCCTTGGCGCTCGGAAGTTCGCCGTGAAGCAAAAGGTAGCAGACCTCCAGGAACGAGGATTTCTCTGCCAACTGCTCAATCGGATAACCGCGGTGCAGCAAAATTCCCTTATCGCCATCGATGAAGGTGATTTTGCTCTCGCATGACGCTGTGGAGGTGAAGCCTGGATCGTAGGTGAAGACGTCAGCCTCGGCATACAACTTACGGATATCCACCACGGAAGGGCCATCTGTGCCCTTCAAAATAGGCATCTCGACGGTCTTTCCATCGACGGTAATTTTGGCTGTATCGGCCATGCCATCCCCTTAAAAACTAAAAGCCAGCGCCCCTATATCGTCAGCCTTATAGCGGCTTACACGATGTGCGAAAGGGCATCGTCAATCCGACCGAGACTTTCCGCTTTTCCGAGGCTTACCAGAGCCCCGGCAAGGTCGGGAGCAGGGGAGCCACCAGATAGGACGCCACGTAACGCTGGACCAATTTTTCCCAGACCGACGCCCTCAGATTCTGCGAATTCGCGAAGGCTAGCCTCGAGACTTGTGCTCGCCCAACCGACGGTTTGGTCAAGATGAGATCTCAAGCGGGCGAACCGCTCCCTGGTTTCTGACGTCAGAAGCGCTACGATCTTTTCAGGTAGAGCCAGTGGCCGCAGTTTCAGAACAAATTCCACGGCATCCGCAAGCTCAAGCAAGGTCTTCGCGCCGTCGCGAACCTTGGGAATGGTGCGCTGCAAGGTGTCGATGGCGCTCGACGGGGGGGCTTGGCCGCGAGACGCCAGGATGCTGACCACTAGAACGACGAGGCGTCCGACGTCAGCCGCGCGAATATAGTGATTGTTGATGTGATTGAGCTTGGCCCAGTCTAGGCGGGCAGGCGCACCCACCACGTCTGAGACGTCGAACCATTCGGCGGCCTGCGCGTCGCTGAAGATCTCGTCATCACCATGACCCCATCCCAACTTGGTGAGATAGTTGCGCATGGCCTCAGGCAAGTAGCCCATCTCCGCGAATTCACTGACCGCCTGGGCACCATGACGCTTGGAGAGTTTCGCGCCATCCGGTCCGTGGATCATCGGCAAGTGCGCCCAGATCGGAACTTCCCAGCCCAGGCCCTGAAAGATAAGCGTCTGCCGGGCGGCATTGTTGAGATGGTCGTCGCCGCGAATGACGTGGGTCACGCCCATGTCATGGTCATCGACGACAACCGCCAGATTATAGGTCGGTGTGCCATCAGTTCGCAGCAGGATTAGGTCATCGAGGTCTTTGTTCTGAAAGCGAACATCGCCCTTAACTTGGTCTTGGATCAGCGTCTCGCCTTCTAGCGGGCTTTTCAGACGCACCACGAAGGGCTGCGTCGCGTCATAGTTACCTGCGCCGTGGTCTCGCCATGGCGATCGCACTACACGTCCCTCCGCTCGAGCAGTCTCACGCTCAAGGGTCAACTCGTCTGGGGTCATGTAGTCGCGATAGGCGTGGCCGTTGGCCAAGAGGATTTTGGCTGCTTCCCGATGGCGCTCGGCGCGCGTCGCCTGGAACACTGGCTCGGCGTCGGGCACCATGCCCAGCCAGGCCAAACCATCGAAAATAACCTGGACAGCGGCCTCAGTTGAACGCTCGCGGTCGGTATCCTCAATACGCAGCAGGAAGGTTCCGGCCGTGTGTTTTGCGTAAAGCCAGTTGAAAAGAGCGGTGCGAGCCGTGCCTATGTGCATGGCACCGGTCGGTGAGGGGGCAATTCGAGTGACGACGGGGCGGTCAGACATTGAAACTTTGACGCTCAGGGGTGAAGGGGCACGGAGCGGCACTCTTAGCATGCGCGGTTCGAGGCCTCCTAGCGTCGCTAAGCTGCTTCATTGGCTGCGAGCGCAATTCGTCGATCAAGTCGATCGATGGAGTCTGTGGTGCCCGGTCGCCATGGGGTGTGGATCTGCGATCTATTTCGTTCTGCCCCGTGAACCCGTAGCCATCATCGCATGGCTTCTTCTCCTGATTGTCGCGGGATTGGTTTGGGGAAGAACCCGGTGGCATGGCGCGCGCTGGCTTCCGATTTGCCTCGTGTTGGGGGCCTTCGCTTTTGGAGGGTTTGCGGCGGCGAAACTGAGGACCGAACGCGTGCGAGCCCCCGTGGTCCCGATGGGCCTCGGCGTCACGAGCATCGAGGCGTTCGTCGTCGATATCGCAAGCCCAGGTCAGGGTGGTCAGAGGCTCCTACTTGCCCCCATCATCATCGGCGATCTGCCATCCGCGCAGACCCCGATTCGTGCCAGAATCACTCTGAAGGATGGCGGAGAGCTTCCAGTGCCTGGCTCTCGCGTCCGCATTCGCGGCATGCTCAACCCGCCACCGCCGCCCGCGAGCCCGGGTGCCTATGATTTTGCGCGAGATGCCTTCTTCGACAGCGTCGGCGGCGTTGGGTTTGCGCTCACGCCACCCCGCGTCATTGCTCAGGGTAAGCCACCTCCCTGGCCGCTGAAACTCCAGATGCGCGTGAATGCGGCGCGTTGGGGTCTTGCGCGCCGCATTGTCGATGAACTCGGTCCCGAAGAGGGTGGCTTGGCGGCCGCCATGGTTACAGGCCATGACGCCTACGTCCCGCGCCAACAGGTCGACGATCTGAGAGCCTCGGGCCTTGCCCACATTATCTCTATCTCTGGGCTGCACATGGCGATCGTGGGAGGCTTCACCTTCGCAGCGATCCGCGCCCTAATTTCCCTTTGGCCTTGGGTGGCGCTCAGGGTGTCGGGAAAGAAGGTCGCTGCCCTCGTGGGTCTTGCCGCCGTGCTGGGATACCTCGTCCTATCAGGCGCGCCGAACCCTGCGGAACGCGCGGCCATCACGGCGGCTTCGGCCTTTGGTGCCATGTTGTTTGATCGCCGCGCGATCAGTCTGCACACTCTGGCGATCTCAGCTGTGGCGATCCTGTTATTACAGCCCGAGGCCGTTACAGAACCGGGCTTTCAAATGTCCTTTGCCGCAACAACCGCATTGGTCGCTTTGGCCGAGGCTTGGCCCCGCGCGGTTCGGGAAATCAGTGTGCCATGGCCCATCAGGCTGGTTCAGGGCGCAGGTACCCTGTTGCTGGCCAGCTTGGCAGCGAGCTTCATTGCCGGATTGGCGACCGGACCCTTTGCCCTGCAGCACTTCAATCGCATTTCGACATTTGGACTGGCCACCAATCTGCTTGTCGAGCCGATCTCGAGCTTCCTAATGATGCCGGCCTTGGCGCTGGGTGCTGTGCTGACGCCGGTTGGCCTCGGTCATTGGCCGCTCGCTGCGGCCGGTTTCGCGATCTCGCTAATGAACGGCATCGCCAAAACTGCGGCAGGCTTGCCATTTGCTCAATTGACGATTGCCAGCGCGCCGAGTTGGACCCTTGCCTGCGCCTTTCTCGGGATTCTTTGGCTGTGTCTTTGGCGCGGTAGGCTGCGTTGGCTCGGACTACCATTTGCCTTGGCGGTGAGCCTTGCCCCGAGACCAGTGGCACCTGATCTCTGGATTGCCGCTGATGCTTCTGCCGTGGCTATCAGAACGGACAAGCAGGCCATACTCTTCCGAACAGACGTGAAACTCTTCTCGGCCCAGGTTTGGGCCCGGCGTAGGGGCCTGGAGCAACCCGCTGATCCGCTTGCGGCGCGCGACAAAGACTATGAGTGTGATCGCTGGTCATGTTTGTCTCGAGCCGGCTCTAACGGACCTCGAGTCGCGGCGATCTGGACTAGAAGAGTCGGCACAGTGGAGACCAAGCTCCCTATATTCTGTGACAACGCCGAGGTCGTAATTGTTAGGGGTTACGCGAAAGATGCGCCCTGTGCGAAGGCGCTCTTGCTTGATGCAGACGACTTCGAACGTGGGGGTTCAGCCGAGCTCTACCGCCAGTCTAATGGTGCATGGAAGATCGTCTGGGCGCAGCCGCTGAGAGGCGACCGGCCCTGGACCTCTGGAACGATAGGCGATGAGTAACCTAGTGATAGCGCCTTATTAACCCGACGAGCCGGCCCTGAACCTGGACTTGGTCGGGACCATAGATCCGCGTTTCATAGGCTGGGTTTGCCGCTTCAAGCGCGATTGAGGCACCCTTTTTACGGAGCCGCTTTAGGGTGGCTTCTTCGCCCATCACCAGGGCCACAACAATCTCGCCAGAGGTCCCTGCATCGGTTTTCCGAATGACGACATAGTCACCGTCCAAGATCCCGGCGTTGAGCATGGAGTCGCCCTGAACTTCGAGGACAAAGTGCTCACCGGCCCCGAGCAGGGACTCCGGCACCATCATCCGGTCGCGTTCTTGTTGGATCGCTTCGATGGGCGTCCCAGCGGCAATTTTTCCCAGAACCGAGAGTTCGCGAACATCGTTGGCCGCAACAAGGGCGGCACCGGCTTCCCCCGGCTCAACCAACTGAGGTTTAAAAGGCGCTCGGCCTTTGGGCGGTGCTGCGGTTGTGGCCTGCTGGGGAAGTTTTACCACCTCCAAGGCGCGCGCCCTATGTGGCAGGCGGCGAAGAAATCCGCGCTCCTCCAATGCCGTGATCAGACGATGGATCCCTGACTTGGAGGCAAGATCCAGGGCGTCCTTCATTTCGTCGAAAGAGGGCGATACGCCAGATTCCTTGATGCGCTCATGAATGAACATAAGCAGCTCGTGCTGTTTGCGTGTGAGCATGGTCCGCGTTCCTTAGAGAACAAATCAACAACTAGTAAGGATGTTCTCTAGGCGTTCTTAGTTAATGTCAAGTTGACCGGCTGCGCATCTATCATCTGCCGAGCAGATCAGCGGTAGCCTGGGCGACGTCGGGCTGGCGCATAAGGCTCTCCCCAACAAGCATTGCCCTGGCCCCAGCGCGCTCCAAACGCTCGACATCTGCTGGCCCAAATATCCCACTCTCGGTGACAAGCAGAGCATTTTCAGGGACTTGCGGTGCTAAATCCTCCGTCACCTGCAGGTCTATTTCAAAGGTCCGAAGGTTGCGATTGTTTACGCCAACTAAGGTCGCGCCGAGCGCACCCGCCCGTGCCATCTCTTGGTGATCATGCACTTCCACCAGGGCATCCATACCAAACCGGCGCGCTTCGCTGAGCAGATCGGCGGCCAATGCGTCGTCCACCATAGCCAGAATCACCAGAATCGCATCGGCACCTAGGGTCCGCGATTCGGCCACCTGCCAGGGGTCGACCAGAAACTCTTTGCGCAAAGCAGGAAGGCCACAGGCATCACGGGCAGCCGTCAGAAAGCTATCGGCACCTTGAAAACTGGGGGTGTCGGTAAGCACCGATAGGCAAGCAGCACCCCCCGCTTCATAGGCCTTGGCCAAGCTCGTGGGATCAAAGTCAGCCCGGATCAAACCCTTGGAGGGTGAGGCTTTCTTGATCTCGGCAATCAAAGCCAAATGCCCGGTGGTGTGGCGACCATCCAGGGCATCCAGGAACCCGCGAGGTTTTGAAACGTGTTTCGCGACCCCCTCGAGTTCGCTCAAACTCCGGCTTCGCTTTCGCTCTGCCACGTCGATGCGTTTGTAACTGGCGATGGTTTCCAGAATATCGCTCATGGCGCGCTCGTGATCGCGACGAGGCGCTCCAGCGCCTTCCGCGCCCGCCCATCGTCGATGACATCCCTGGCCAGGGCAACTCCCGCTGACAGGTCTTGAGCCTTCTCACCCACAACGAAGGCTGCAGCGGCATTGAGCAGCACGATATCGCGATAGGCCCCTGGGTCTCCAGCCAGCAGCCCACTCAGTGCCTTGGCATTATGGGCGGGGTCCGCGCCGACAATCTCGTCTAGGGACCGCCGAGGCAGGCCGACATCTTCCGGCTTGATGGTGAATTCGCGAACCGCGCCATTGTACCACTCTGCGACTTTCGTCTCACCCGTGGTGGTAATCTCGTCGAGCCCGCTACCGTGCACCACCCAGGCCCGCTCGGCCCCCAACTCGCCGAGAACTCTGGCCAGGGGCTCGACCCATTGCTCTGAAAACACCCCAACCACTTGACGCTTAGCGCCAGCCGGGTTTGTCAGGGGACCCAGCAGGTTAAACAGGGTTCGAAATCCCAATTCAGCGCGTATGGGCGAAACGTGACGCATTGCTCCGTGGTGCGTCTGAGCAAACATAAAGCAGAGACCGGCCTCATCGAGCGCTTGGCGCTGCCGCTCCGCTGGGGCGCTGACATCTACACCGAGTTCAGTCAGCACATCTGCGGTGCCAGACTTCGAAGAAAGTGCGCGGTTGCCGTGCTTGGCGACTTTAAGCCCTCCGCCTGCCGCTACGAAGGCCACAGCGGTAGAGATGTTCAGGGTGTGGGAGCCGTCGCCACCCGTGCCACAGACATCAAGGGTGGGGTAGGGGACTTCCAGCTTGATCGCCGCGTCACGCATCGCTTGCGCGCCCGCCGCAATTTCAGCCACTGTCTCACCGCGCATCCGTATCGCGGTCAAGGCCGCCGCAATCTGCGCCGAGGTTGGTTCGCCGCGAAAACAGGCCGAAAAAAAAGCTAGGGCCTCCTGGCGATCCATGATCGCGCCCTCGGCTAGGCGCCCGAGTAGCGGCTTAAAAGCCTCCGACATCAGGCGATCGCCACGGGCGTGATCCCGGCTAACGCCAGGAAGTTGCCCAACAGGTGATGGCCGCCCTCCGTGGCAATAGATTCAGGATGGAACTGAACGCCATGCACCGGCCGGTTGCGATGCTGAAAACCTTGAATCTCGCCATCCTCGGTCCAGGCCGTGATCTCGAGATCGGCCGGAAGGCTATCGCGATCAACCGAGAGGCTGTGATAACGCGTGGCCGTAAAAGGCTGCGGCAAACCGGCGAACACACCTGTACCGGCATGCGATATTGGGCTGGTCTTGCCGTGCATGATGGCCTTAGCGCGGATCACCTCGCCGCCATAGGCTTGGCCTATGGCTTGGTGTCCCAGACAGACGCCCAAGATCGGAAGATCTTCCGGTGCGCCACCAATTAAGCCCAAACAAATGCCCGCCTCATTGGGGGTACAAGGGCCTGGCGACAGCAATATTCCCTGTGGGCGAAGGCCAAGTGCCTCCTGAACCGTCAAGGCGTCATTACGATATACAAGCGTCTGCGCGCCCAGCTCGTTCAGATAGTGGACGAGGTTGTAGGTAAAGCTGTCGTAGTTATCGATAACCAGGATCATGGGGCTGTATCTAGGCTGACCTTGCCCGTGCGCCAATAGTCTGCATTGCCAGAGATGGCTGATACCTAGAGGCTCCACTGATGATCAGGCTTGATTCGTCAGACGGAAATGTCGCCGACCGACGTCAACTCGCGGTCGCAAGACGTCTGTTGGTGGCACCGGTGGCGCAAAATAACATCTGGGCGGTCGTGCTGGCTGCGGCCTTCGCGGCGGCTTCGGCCCTGGCTCTGGCGACCGCAACGATTCTAGTTCCACCCGTCGGCAGCCAGCACAGTGTTGGTAGCAGCCGAACGCCCTAAACGAACCGCCAGGCCTCTTCCGCCGCACGCCGTAAGGCCTGAGCCTTGTGCAAGGTTTCATCATACTCGGCGTCAGGATCGCTATCGACCACCACGCCGCCGCCAGCCTGAACATACATCTGACCGTCCTTGAAGAGGGCGGTGCGCAGAATTATGCAGGTGTCCACCGATCCATCGGCCCCGAAATACCCAGCAGCCCCGGCATACCCAATGCCGCGCTTTTCGATCTCTAATTCGTCGATGATTTCCATGGCCCGCACCTTGGGCGCGCCCGATAGTGTCCCGGCCGGCAGGGCCGCCATCAGAACATCGACAGGGTCCAGGCCCTCAGGTGCGTCTCCCTCGACGTTGGAAACCAGGTGCATCACATGGCTGTAGCGCTCGACAAAAAAGCTGGCCGTGACCCGGACGTGCGCGCCCTTAGAGGGCTTTGGCGGCTCATTGGCTCCTTGCGTGTTAAGCATCGCGACCCGACCCACGTCATTGCGGCCAAGATCAAGCAACATCAGGTGCTCGGCCCGCTCTTTAGGGTCAGCGATGAGTTCGGCCTCTAGGGCACGATCTTCCTCCGGCGTTTTTCCGCGTGGTCGTGTTCCGGCAATAGGTCGAATAGTGATTTTGCCGTCCCGCAACCGCACCAGGATTTCAGGACTGGAGCCCGCCAACTGAAACCCTCCGAAGTTCAGATAGAACAGGAATGGCGAGGGATTGGTTCGGCGAAGCGACCGGTAGAGTGCGAAGGGATCCAAGCTAAAGGGTGCCCGGAACCTGTGACTAGGAACAACTTGGAAAATGTCGCCGGCGCGGATGAACTCTTTGGCGCGCGCCACCATCCCGCGATAGTCCTCGCGACTTATGGGCGTCGTAAATTGATCGGCCTGCGCGACGCCTTTTCCGGTCAGAGGCGGTGCCCCGGACTTGAGATCAGTCATGACGGCTTGCAGGCGCGCCTGTGCTGCCTCGAAAGCCTCGGAGGCTGACGGTGTGCCGGGCCGGACCGTCGTGACTAAGATGATCTCTTGGGCGATAGCGTCGAAAATCGCCACCACCGAGGGCCGGATCATCACGCCGTCCGGCAGCTGTAACGGGTCGGGATTGACGTTCGGCAGGTTTTCAACCAGCCGGATCATGTCATAGCCAATTGCCCCAAAGATCCCGGCCGACATAGGCGGCAATCCAGTGGGCAGGTCCAGTCGCGTCGCAGCTACAAGGTCGCGCAGGCTGTCCAGAGCTCCGCCAGACTGGGGCGTGAATCGGCCGACCTCAATATCTGCGCCTTCGGCGATTTCAGCCAGGTTGCCATTGCACCGCCAAACAAGATCCGGCTTCATCGCAATCACGGAGTAGCGGCCACGCCAAGCACCGCCTTCTACACTCTCAAATAGAAACGCGTAGTCGCGCCCGTGGGCAATTTTGAGATAGGCGGAGACCGGGGTCTCCAGGTCATCAATCAAACGGGTCCAGACAACCTGCGACGCCCCTTTTGCATATTTGGCCTCAAAGTCCTCGAACCTGGGTTCGATCGTCACTTTGACTTCTCCGGCGTTTTGGCCGCCTTCGGATCAATCGGATCTAGGCCCAGCGCTACGCGCGCGACATTGGGATAGGTTTTCGGCTTGATTGCGTTGCGCGCCGACTTCTGGGCATCGACGCCGATCTCGCGGAATAGGGTCATGGTCATTTGTGGCCGACCGTCCTCGGTGAACCGCGCAACTGCGGAAGCTTGCGGCGGCCGAATGGCTTCCAGCTTGCCGATGATCACACCAAAGGCCTTGGCATTGGGGGCAGTGATCGGCTCGCCGACGGTCGCAGAGAATATCTTGCCAAGCGCCTCAGGTGAAAACTCCGTATTCTGCTGAGCCGTCCGTCGATCTAGGCCTGCCGCATGGCTGACGGAAGCACCAACGGAACTAGCCACAGTTTCCAAGCTCTCGCCCTTTTTGAGGCGTGCGCTGAGGTTGTCGGCCTTGGCTTGGAGCTGTTTCCCGGTTTCGCGTGCAAGCCAAACCTGGGCTAGGCGCGGTCTGATATCAGCCAGGGCTGGCAAGGCACGAGGGATAATCTTCTCGACCCGCACAGCGAAAGACTCGCCCTGACCCTCATCCTCAATTTCGCTTTCACCACCCTGGGGCAAGGCGAATGCGGTCTTGACCAACTTCTCGGTCAACCCTGGTGCTGGCCGCCCTTGCAGATCAGCGCCCTGTTCGGTGACCGGGCCGATAGTCATGACGGGCACCCCAGCCTTGGCGGCAGATTCTGCCAAGCTCGCCCCGCCTGCATGAGCGTCGTCATACTTTTGGCTCAGCTCGTAAACTTTTTCAGCCGCTGCGGTCTTGCGCGCTTCGGCTTCCAAGATGGGTCGAACTTCTGCCATCGTCGCCACGTGTCCAGGCGTAATAGAGAAGACCTTTATGACAGCCGGGCCGAGGTTGCCTGCGACGACCGAAACATCACCAGACTTAACACTGAACGCCGCCGTGGCGACCTTGGCGTCGGCAATGGCCGTGCGCGGTTTGTCGGCATAACTCACCACATCAACACCGATGGATTTGGCGATGGCCGCGGGGTCCTCGCCGGCTGATAGCCGTGATGCGACGGCTTGGGCCGTCTTGGTGTCTTTGGCGGGGATTTGAACCAGGCTACGCGTTTCGGGCTTGCTCAGCGTGTCCTTGCGGAAGTTGAATTGTTTCTCAATGTCCGCATCCGCGATCGCTGCATTGTCCGCAACCAGACCGGCATTGAAGCGAACGACAGTCAGAACCCGGAACTCGGGCCGCATCAATTGCGCGGCGTTCTCTTGCATGAACTTGGTCAGCTGCGCATCGGTCGGCGGTGCCACCGGTGGGATCGCGTTTGCTCCTAAGGCGAAGTAACCCACGTCGCGGGACTCGGTCACATAGATCGCGCCTAGAGCGCTATAGGCGCGGGGCACCCGCAAGCCATTCACGATGGCCGAAATGAGATGTGATTGCGCAATCTCATCGCGCATGCCGACTTCAAATTTTTCCGAGGTCAGGTTTTGCTGCCCAAGCGCCTCAAGATAGAGTTTCTTATCAAAGCGCCCTGACACCTGGTCAAAAAAGTTTGGAATTTTCTCGATCTGCGCCTTGATCAGGTCGTCTGAAGGCCGCAGCCCGATCTTGGCCAACAGCGCACCAAACGACTCTCGGGTCGCCAGTTCGTCTAACAGTCGTTGATCGAACCGATTTTCGACAGCCATCTCTAGCGTAACAGGTTGACCAGCCTGCTTCTCTAGGCCCTTGCGGGCGCGATCAAACTGCTGGCGGAACTCTTGCGGGCCCATGGTGCGGTCACCCGCCACAATCACCTGATTGGTGACATGACCTTTGAACACGTCGCGAACGCCGAAGACCGCGAAGCTCAAGACGAGCAATCCGATCAAAATCGCGGCGAACCAGGATTTTGCAAAGGCACGGAAACTCGCGATCATTGGAACCTTCCAACCCCTTTCGGGGTGCTGCCACCCCTTCCAGGGCGCTGATTGAATGGGCGGTATAGGGGGTGAGGCTTCCCCCCCGCAAGCTTTCGCAATCACATCTCGGTCCGCTCAGGTCGTGACAGCTTGCGTAGTATGGCTTAACCGCCATCCGAAACCGGCAAAATCAGGGCCTTGAGATGATGCGTTCGCAGCTAATTGTTGGGAATTGGAAGATGAATGGGTCCGGCCCCGATCTGAGGGAAGCCCAGGCCATTTCCGCAGGCTTGGCGGGATCAACAGTGCGGGTCGGCATTTGTCCGCCGACGACGCTGATAGAGCGACTCGCCGAATTAGCGCGCGGCACATCCCTCGAGGTCGGAGGGCAGGATTGTCGAGCCGAGACCTCCGGTGCGTTTACCGGCGACGTCTCTGCAGAGATGCTGGCCGACGCCGGAGCGACCCTCGTAATCCTGGGACACTCAGAACGCCGAGCGGGCTATCGCGAGACCAGTGAATTAGTCTCCACCAAGGTTTTGGCGGCGCTGCGTGCGGGTTTGGAGCCGATCATTTGTGTGGGGGAGACACTGGACCAGCGAAACTCTGGCAACGCCCTGGGCATCGTTACCGAGCAGGTCGCCAAATCCCTGCCACCAGAGCTGGCCGGCAAGGCCTTCTCGCTCGCCTACGAGCCGGTCTGGGCCATCGGCACCGGCTTGACCGCCACAACCGTGCAAATCGAGGAGATGCACCGGACCATCCGCGAGAGCCTCATCGGCATCTTCGGTGATCAAGGTCTGAAGCCGCCCATCCTTTACGGGGGCTCCGTCAAACCCAATAATGCGGCAGAAATTCTGTCGGCGGCAGAAGTCGGCGGTGCCTTGGTGGGTGGGGCCTCACTTAATGCGGCGGATTTTCTGGGCATCATCCAGGCGCGCTGAGTGTTTCAGCCGCCGACCGTCACAAATCGGCGCAAAATCTGTCGCTAAACCTTGGCTTGCGGGCGTGCAGCAATCGCGTTTTTTCCCGTCCCGTGAGCGTCACAAGTCCGACATCGGACGAAACGCGCTCACCAGGGGCCAGAAATGTTTGTGTCGGAAACCCGCGCGTCGTCGCGCAAGTCTCGTCTGTTTGTGACCAGCGCCGTGGGTATCACGATGTGTCTGTTGGCCGGTCGAGCCAACGCTGCAGACGCTGCCGGACCCGTAAATATCGATCCTGAGACCGCAGACTACGGCACCCGGGTGGAAGAACTGGTGGTAACGGCAGAGGCAGGTGTTGTGACGTCGGCCCCGATCCGTGCGTCTCTAGACGCGACCCAGCCTCAATCGATTATCGAACGCAAAGCGATCGATCAGTTTATCCCCGCGACGGCGGACTATACCCAGATCGTCAACCTCTCGCCGAGCATGTCTGGCACCTCCTTCAATGGCCCGGGTCTTGGGGAAGCCAAGAGCACGCTGCGGGGTTTCAAGGATGGCGAATACAACGTCACCTATGACGGGATTCCGTGGGGCGATGCCAACGGCCCCACCCACCATTCAACGTCGTTTTTCCCCTCGTCCACCATTGGCGCCGTCGTGGTGGATCGCGGTCCGGGTCAAGCCAATCAGTTAGGGGTCGCGAGCTTTGGCGGCTCGGTGAACCTATTCTCCCCGGAGGTGAGCGCCGAACGCGGTGGATCGCAATCCATAACGGCAGGATCCTGGGGCACCCTGATGTCCGTGACCAAACTCAACACCGGTGAGATTGCCAAACTCAATGGAACCCGCGTCCTGCTGAATTTCCAAGAACTGGCGACAGACGGTTATCTGACCCACAGCGGGGCTACGGCCTACAACCAGCTGATCCGCGCGGTCATCCCCCTAAGCGAAAACTGGAAACTGACCGTTCTGGGCACCTGGAACTACACCAAGGTCTACACCAACGACAATTCCGGCGCGACGCTGACCCAGGTGGCGCTTTACGGTAAGAACTTCGGCCTCAGCGATGATCCCGCGGCACCTACCTACTACCGCTACAACGTGGTCAATAAGCACACCTATTTCAATTACTTAAAACTAACAGGCGACCTAACGCCCACCCTGAAACTCGAGAACACCCTCTATTCGTATTACTATAAAAACGATACGGAATCGGCCCTTGATCCCACTCTATCACCGGCTGATATCGTGGCCAAAAAGGGCTTGCAGATCACCCAAGTCCCTGGCGGGAAGCCTGTCGTCAACGGCCACGTGCCCGGCTACACCAAGCTCAACGTCTACAAGATTTACGGCAACATCCTGCATCTAGACCAGACGGTGCCGTTCGGCACGATTAAGGCTGGGATCTGGTCAGAGAAGGCCGAGACTGGCCCCCGGGCGCGATATGACTACGACGCTACGCTGGGCCGCACGGCGGCAGGTCGGACCGTCGATTATCGCCAGAAGGTGCTGCCCGGCGTACCGCAGTACCTTGAGTATCTACAATATTCGGGCTGGACCCAATATCAGCCCTTCGTCGATGTCGAATGGAACGCCACCCCGGATCTGACCATCACTCCAGGGATCAAATACGTCAGTGAAAAGCTGCATGTAAACGCAGACGTCAATCAGAGCTCACGCGCGCCTTTCCGAGGCTCCAAGACCTTTACCAAGACCCTCTATTTCCTGACTGCAAACTATAAGGTTCGTGAGAATCTGGCCGTCTACGGACAATACGCGACCGGGTTCCTGCTGCCCGACATCAGCGCCACCCAGAAGGTCAATCCTAATCTCAATCAGCTGGAACCGCAGGAATCTACCAATTATCAGGCGGGCCTCGTCTATCACGGCAATCGCTTCACGTTTGACGCCGACGTGTACAAGATCGATTTCACAAACAAGATCCAGTCCACCCTGATCGGATCGGAGACTGTCAGCTATAATCTCGGCGGCGCGCGCTATACCGGCATCGAGGGCTCAGTGACCTTTGCCGCCCGTGACGATCTCTACATCTTTGCCAATGGTTCGCTGAATGAGGCCAAGGCCTTGGGTGCCAGCACCACCATCAATGGCGTGCCCATCACGGTCGCCGGCGGGAAACAAATCGCCAATGCCCCGAAGTCGACTGCCTCACTTGGTGGGCTCTACCACAACGACACGTGGTCGGTGTCCCTCACTGACAAGTATGTGGGCGAGCAGTGGGCCGCAGAGGGTGAGCCCTCGGCCTATCGGATCAAACCCTACCTCTCGGCGGATTTGAAGGTGGTCTACAAGGCAGGCCGCTACCGTCTTGAGGGTGCCGTCTACAATCTCTTTGACAGTCAGCAAGCGACCACCATCAAGCCCGGCAAGACTGTTCCCTACGACCAGTACTATTTCCAGCCGGAGCGGAACTTCCAGGCCTCCCTCAAAGTGAATTTCTAGGGGCTACCATGACCCACCTCAGAATCCTCCAAATCCTGGTTCTCGCCTTAGCGATTTCCTCACCCGCGTTCGCTGATGCGGCCAAGCCGAAGTTGGTCGCTCAGTTCCTGACGGCATCCGAACTGGACCCGGCGCGCAACCTACCCAAACCGCCGGCCGAAGGATCTGAAGCTGCTAAGCGCGAGATGGCCGAGCTACAGGCCATAGTCCTTGCCCGAACTGCAGAGGCTTTGGCGCACGCCCAGTATGACGATGTGACAAAGGATGCCTCGATCTTCGCGCAGGCCATGGGCCATGGATTTGACCTGAAGGCCTTACCCGCCACCACAAAGCTGATGTCGATTGTACGTAATGAGGAGAAGGTGGCTGCCGACGCCGCCAAAGTGCTTTTTCAGCGCAATCGGCCGTGGATCGTCGACGATAACCTGAAGGCCTGTAGTCGCGAGGACGCTCCACTGAGCGGCTATCCAAGCGGTCACGCAACCATGGGCTATGCCATGGCCATCGTTCTCGCCGATATTGCCCCGGATCGCGCCGAAGCCTTGCTCGCCCGTGCCGCTGATTACGCGGAGAGCCGCCTGGTTTGTGGCATGCACCGTCGGGCCGACATCGTTGCGGGCCAAGCCCTAGGCGCTTTGGTCGCTGCCGATCTGCTTCATAACCGGGCTTTCTTGGTTGAACGCGACGCGGCGGCCTTGGAATTGCGCGGCGCGGGGCTATTACCTTAAAGCACCAACCCAAACAGTCGGCAGTCGCGGCGTTCACCGTCACGCTCTACATAGCCACGCAGCAGGCCTTCCTCTTGAAAACCTTGCTTCAGCAGCAGGGCGTCAGACCGCAGATTGCCAAGATGTGTGCGTGCGGCGAGCTTTCGTAGACCAAGACCGCCAGCGAACGCGACAACGGCGCGCAAGGCCTCCCCACCATAACCTTGGCCCCAAGCCTCTCTGCCCAACATGAAGCCAACCTCGGCCCGCTTGTGCCGCAGATCAATGTCAGAAAGGTCGCAAACCCCTAACAGCGGCCCGGCGGACTTGTCTCGGATCGACCAGTAGTGGGCGCTACCTTTGCCCATGTCATCCATCTGCCCCGCCACGATGGCGTCGACCAACTCGGGGTCGTTGATTTCGCCGACATCCCAATGCGCCATGACCTCCGGATGGCTCATGATCGCAAACAGTTCAGGACTGTCTGTTGCCTCCAGGGGTGCAAGAGTGAGGCGTTCGGTTTGTAATATCATGCCCGCATCTCCACTTGCGCCTTCGACTCAACGCCCTAGGTATGGCGTCGGCCGCTCTGGAGTGGTAGACGCCGCGCTTGTTTTCGGCGCGACCCTTCCGCCCGAACTTATCGGATTTTGAAATGCTCGGCATTCTGCTTGCTTGCCATATCGTTGTTTGCATCGGCCTGATCGGGGTGGTGCTGCTGCAACGCTCTGAAGGTGGCGCGCTCGGTATGGGCGGCGGACCATCGGGTTTCATGACCGCGCGTGGGGCAGGGGACCTTCTTACCCGCACAACTTGGATCCTCGCGACGTTGTTCTTCGTGCTCAGCCTCGCCCTAACCCTGCTGTCGGGTCGTGAGCGCAGCTCAAGTTCGGTGGTTGACCGCGTCAAGATGAACAACCTCGCGCCGAGCACACTGAACCGCAAGCCGACGCCAGCTAGCCCAGATGCCGCACCTGCGCCCTTGCAGGCCCCGACACCTGAAGTACGTAATCCGTTCGGCGGCGACAGCGCGCCGGCTCAACCTGCGCCGGTCAAGCCCTGATATTCGTCTGAGTTCCCGAATCACTTAGCGGCATTCCTCGCGAATCACGGCTACTCTGGACGCCCATGGCCCGGTACATTTTCATCACCGGCGGCGTGGTCTCCTCCTTGGGTAAAGGTTTGGCCTCAGCCGCCCTCGGCGCGTTGCTACAGGCGCGCGGCTATCAGGTCCGCCTGCGCAAGCTCGACCCCTATCTCAACGTCGATCCGGGCACGATGAGCCCCTATCAGCACGGAGAAGTCTTCGTCACCGATGATGGGGCTGAAACCGATCT
>JANLPX010000269.1:0-1756 GCA_031367485.1 Alphaproteobacteria bacterium
AATGCCCGTTGAGAGCTTGACCTCTAATGACGAATCAAATCGCCCGCGCGTCGATCTCTCCCGGCTAGATGCGCCCGCTGCGTTCACGCCGGATGCTGATACGCCCAAGCTTACCCTGCGCCAGTTGAAGGAAATGGCCCCGCCCATGGCCGCACGGTCTGTTGATGTCGCGGCGCTGCGCAAACGGCTGGGTCTGTCTCAGGGCGTGTTTGCCCGCAAGTATGGCCTGTCTGTCGGGACGATCCGCGACTGGGAACAGGGGCGCTCACAGCCCGATGGACCGGCCCGGGTGCTGTTGCAGGTCATCGACCGCGAACCGCAGGCCGTGGAGCGGGCGTTAGTGGCTTAGGCCAATGGCCTAAGGTCTGATAACTCTCAGAATTTCCGCCGCCATCTGACCGTAGTCACCCAGGTGCGCCGCCTTTGACGCGGCGACCCAACGCTCGCCCTTGATCTTTGAGGGATCGCCTGCATGGCCTGCCCGTTCGCCCTGCTGGCGCAGGTAGTCGGCTTGGGTGCGGCCATTACCCTCGCGAAAGGCGTGGACAGACGGAGTGTTGGCCGTGGCCGTCACAGACCACCTGGCTCCGACAGCATCGCCGCGCGCAGATCGAGAAGTGGCCCTTGGTTGATCCGCACATGCGATTGCCTGGGACGATCAATATCCACGACCAGGGTCATCGTAAAGGACAGCAGTACCAGCAGCAGTAGCGCCAAAAAGGTATGGCGTCGGCGGTTCTCGCCCAGAACTGCACCCAGCATCAGAGCATTTGTCACGAGCAGAACCGTCAGGCCGACGAGGACCGCAGCGGGAATATGAGCAGCCAAGGCGGCTTTTCGGGCCGGTGTCTGATCGAACATATGGTTCATCGACTCCATCAGCGCGGCGGTGAAGTCGGTGTTTGGCAAGCTGCGAACCGCTTGAGTCGTGGTTACCCACATCTGGTTTTGCAGAACACCCGTTTGGTGGTCGATATCGGCGAGCTTCGCCTCATCGTCCCCCGCCTCATAGAAGCCGATGCGCACCCGCGTATAGTCTCGAAACTGAACGATGAGTGCAGTGCGTAAAGGCTCGGCCAGTATGTCCACCCGCCGATATGCCGTGCCGATAGCGTTCGCCTCCACCAAGACCAAGGTCCGGCGCGCATCATAGCGATCGATCGCAATAGAGAATGTAAAACTCAGTAACAGGGACATCAGCCCTAGCGATACACCCAGCACTTGGCCTGCACCGCTACCCTTGTCACCGCAACTAGGCGAGCGAAGATCAATCCAACGCTGTAACCGATAGCCAGCCTGGGCAGCTAAGCATAGGAGTAAGAACAGACTAGGTCCAATGAGCCAGATTGGAGCGTGGGCGAACAGCGTTTCGAACATTGGCGGGGAGCCCCTCGAGGTTGCCGCGACACCGTAGTCCAATCCATTGCCGCTGACGAAGCTAAGGGAGCGCGGAGCGCCCTACGCTTCCTTAGGCGTAATCACCTGGCGGCCTTTGTACATGCCGGTTTTCAAGTCGATATGGTGCGGGCGTTTCAGTTCGCCGGTTTCCTTGTCTTCGACATAGGAATTGGCACCCAGGGCGTGGTGCGAGCGGCGCATGTTGCGCCGCGAGGGGGATACTTTGCGTTTAGGAACGGCCACGGGAGACTCTCTCAGGCGCTGGAATTGAAGCGACGACCGCAACCCGGCCACCACGTGAGCGCGGGCTTATGCCTGAATCACTGCCGCAATTCAAGCCGCAGTGATAGCTTATCTG
>JANLPX010000383.1:0-2626 GCA_031367485.1 Alphaproteobacteria bacterium
AGCCTGAGAGGCTCGTCTGCCGGTACGCGTTCGGCCCGCAGTCTCATGGCGCTTCAGAAGTCAGCCTCGACATCGCGGGTCTTGAACCTGTCGTCAGTTGAGGTGGAACACCGCGACAATCCCACCCACCAATCCAAGCCATTTTTCCACAACCGCGCCCTCAATACTGCGCTGATCATCAAGCATCGGCTACGTAGCGACGAGACCTATCTGTTCGGCGACGGGCGGCAGGGCAGTACGAAGATCATTGTGCCGTTCTCGATCCACGATCTGAGCCTCGGCGGTCAGTCGGTGTTTGTTGAACAGGATGGCTGGGTCAAAATCATCGAAGAGCTGTGCCCTGATCGCAAGGGTTTGGTTCGAGACCTGGAAGTTTTGAGCCTATTGGATCAGTTGCCTTCGCTAGATCCCTTCCTGCTTCGCGAGCACCTCAAGCGGCATGGCCACGACATTGCTGCCTGCTACTTCGCCATCACGGAAGCCGACTTTGAGCGGATGCAGGCCTATGTGGGCAGTCAGATCGCTAAGCTCATTTCACTGGCCTACAAGGGCTCAGATGACGTCGCCATGGCCAGCACCAGTCGCCTGGTCGAGGCTCTGTTATCCACCCAGGTGGATGATCGGCTTGATCCGCTCCGTATGACCCTAATGTTGGACGGCGAAGCGTTTCGTGAGGGCGTTTTCTGCTGGAAGGGCTTTCTCTATTACAAGTGGGTACTGTCAAACTCGACCCGTGACCTTCAGGAAATCCTTGAAGAAATTCGAACGCTGGCTATCACCGGGCCGCGCGATATGGAAATGAACCGCTATCTCGACGCGGCGCGCAAACGCTTACAGTCTAGCATTGTCGCGCAGCGCAAAGATATTTTGGTCGCGCTGCAAGTTTATGATGACGCTTTCCAGGACCTCACGGCGAACGGCAACCCCAAAGCCTTCCGTGAATTCCTTCTGCGTGCGCCAGAGATGTTCCTGAGCTTGGGTGAAAAGATCGGCGGCATCTCACACATTGTCAGCTTCTGGCGCTACCGGTTTCCCAAGGGCCGGCCACCAATTGCGACGATCGACGATGCCGTAAGCATCTTGCAAGACTTTGAAGCCAGCCTCAGCGTGCGCGTCGCGGGATAGGCTTCAGCCCGGCGCTGGCCGGGCTCGTTGA
This sequence comes from Alphaproteobacteria bacterium, assembly GCA_031367485.1. Classification (GTDB taxonomy): domain Bacteria; phylum Pseudomonadota; class Alphaproteobacteria; order Caulobacterales; family Caulobacteraceae; genus Phenylobacterium. The sequence goes on from JANLPX010000383.1 coordinate 1,157, forward strand.
TTGTAGAGCAGCTTAGTTCGGCGAGCTCTTTCTTCGTCTGAAACCGTGGCAGGGTCCTCTGGCGGGCCAGCCGTCACAGCCATACCGCGTTCGACCGCGGGACGGGCCGAGAGTTCATCGAACCAGCGTTTGAAGTATTTGAACTCTTCAATGTCGATGCCCTGAAGTTTCCAGCTGGCCGTCCAGGGATAGGAGATCATGTCGGCGATCGTATATGAATCTCCTGCCAAATATGGCCGATCATAGAGCCGGTTGTTCAGCACACCATAGAGGCGATGAGCTTCATCGGCGAACCGCCGTTGGGCATAGGATTGATCACCATGCAGCGCGGTATCCACGCGGCTGAAATGGCCGCGCTCGCCGGTCTTTGGCCCCTGATTGGCCATCTGCCACATGATCCATTGGATGACCTCGTAATTGCCGCGCGTGTCTTGCGGGAAGAAGCGCCCTTCTTTTTGCGCGATGTACATCATGATCGCGCCACTTTCGAACACAGCGATAGGGTCGCCGCCGCCCTTAGGGGCATGGTCGACAAGGGCGGGCATCCGGTTATTGGGACCAATCTTCAGGAAGTCGTCAGTGAACTGATCGCCCTTGCCAATGTTCACCGGCACGATGGTGTAGGGGACGCCCAGCTCTTCGAGCAGGATGGTGACTTTCTTCCCGTTCGGGGTCGGCCAATAATGTAGGTCGTACATTGAAATTCCTTGAGGTCAGTAGGGGCGGTCGCCGATAACCGTCACCCGCTCCATGCGGCGCACGGCCGGGAAATAGTCGGAAGCCGCGTAGTGTTGGCCCGCGCGGTTGTCCCAAAAAGCGATAGAGTGCTGCTGCCAGCGGAACCGGCACTGGTATTCCGGGATCGTCGCCTGGGCATAGAGATGGGCCAGTAGCGCGTCGGATTCTTCCTTTTCCAGCCCAACAATGTTCTGAGTGAAGGCGGCATTGACATAGATCGCCTTGCGCCCGGTCTCCGGATGGGTGCGGATCACCGGGTGCTCCATCATCGGGTATTTCTGATTGAAGACTTCGATCTCGGCCTCGGTCTTGCCCTGGCGCTTTAGCCCTGCGCGGAAATGGGCAAAATCGTGGATGGCGACGCGGCCTTCGACCTTGGCTTTGACCTCGGCTGAAAGGCCCTCATAGGCGGCGTACATGTCAGCAAACAGCGTGTCACCACCCACCTCGGGTACCTCCAGGGCATGCAGGATTGACCCCAACGACGGCTTCTCCCGCCAGGTCACGTCAGAGTGCCACATGTTTTCCCGGCCTTTCGACTTTTCGTTGTGGGTGATTGCCAGAACCTCGGGATAACCGGGCTTGGAGGGTGCAAACGGATGGGCTTCTAGATCGCCGAAGTGTCGGGCAAAGGCCAGATGCTGCTCTGTGGTCACGTCCTGATCGCGGAAGAACAGGACTTTCCAATCCAACAGTGCAGCTCGCAGGTCGGCGATGACGCTGGCGTCTAGC
>JANLPX010000478.1:0-2715 GCA_031367485.1 Alphaproteobacteria bacterium
AGCTTACTGGTACTAATCGCTCGATCGGCTTGATCGTTCTTAGTTGAACTCATGAGAGCGCTTTGAATGCTCTTTCATATGATGATGTCTTCTCACATCTGTTTTGTTGACCTGGTGGTTTTGCCGGGAGGTCCCCACCCGATCCCATTCCGAACTCGGTCGTTAAGCCTCCCTGGGCCAATGGTACTTCGTCTTAAGGCGCGGGAGAGTAGGTCGACTCCAGGTCTAAAAAACAGTTGTGCAGTCCTGATCTCAGGATGGCTCGAACCCTTCAACCACGATACCCTATGCCGTCTCAGGCAGACGACTTGACGCGGGGTGGAGCAGCCCGGTAGCTCGTCAGGCTCATAACCTGAAGGTCACAGGTTCAAATCCTGTCCCCGCACCCAAGTCCTTCTGAGCATACAAAGAACAGCCTCCCTCGCGGGAGGTTTTTTTGTGTCCGGCGGACATCGAATTGCTTGGTGAACTAGGCTAGAAGCGCGCCATGCCAATTATTGTCGCACCCCCATCACAGGTTGAAGCTGTCATCATCACGGCCCCGCGCTTGCCGCCGCTTGGCGGTGAGGCAGTGTTTGCAACCGAGCAATTGGATACTGCTGATCTGAAGACAGCGCCACGCTTGGACGTCGCCTTGAAGCGCGCGCCCGGCGTTTCGCTCTTTCGCCGCACCGGCAGCGAAGCCGCCAACCCAACCATTCAGGGGATATCCCTGCGCAGTATTGCCCCTTCGGGGGCTGGTCGCGCCTTGGTGACGTTGGACGGCGCGCCGCAGAACGACCCCTTTGGCGGTTGGATCATTTGGTCGGCCTTGCCGCCCGAGGGTTTGGAGAGCGTGACCTTGGTGCGCGGCGCCGGGGCGGGGGCCTACGGGGCCGGCGCGTTGACCGGGGTCATCGCCTTGGAGGAGGGCGCTGGTCGCAATGCACTGTCGGCGCTTGAGGTCAGTGTAGGACAGCGTGGCGCGCTTCGCGGTGTTGCAGCCTTTGGCACCGAGGGCTTGCTAATCACGGCCGCCGCGGAAGCCAGCGATGGTTATCGACCCGTGAGGGGGCCGCTAGCTGGCCGGGCCGATACCCGCACGACCTTTGAATCGCGATCCCTGTCCGGCAAGGTGCTCGGTCATCTGGGAGATATCGCAACCTCAGCACGGGCGTTTGCCTATCAGGAGGAACGCGGCGCAGGACTGCTGGGTGCGACCTCGACGGCACGCGGTGGGGGCGCAACTCTGGGACTGGTTGGGCTGACCAACCGGGGCGGTTGGCGGGCCCAGGTTTGGGTGCGGTCCAGCGATCTGGCCAATAGCTCGGTGGCGGTGGCGGCCAAGCGGGTGGGAACAACGCCTGCTGCAGATCAGTATTCCACACCGGCACTTGGCTATGGCCTCAATGCGGCCTGGCAAGGTCGCGGTGAGGTTTGGTCGTGGGAACTGGGGGGTGATGCTCGCTTCGCCTCCGGCCAGGCTCACGAACGCTTCCGCTACCTGGGCGGCACCTTTACCCGAGGCCGAGATAGCGGCGGGCAGACTGCGGTGGGCGGCCTTTATGCCGAAGTGGTGCGCGACACCGGCGATCTGCTGCTGACCGGTGGGGCGCGGGTCGATGCTTGGCGACAGACCGGGGCCGTCCGGCGTGAGCGCGACTTGGCGACCGGCGCGCCAACTCTCAATAGCACCACGCCTGGCAGCTCGGGTGTCACACCGACCGCGCGGTTTGGTGCACGCTGGAAGGTTTCCGAGGATGGTTGGCTGCGGGCGGCGGCCTATGCCGGATTTCGACCGCCGACCCTGAACGAGCTGCATCGCCCTTTCCGGGTGGGGAATGACATCACGGAGGCCAATCCGAATTTGGTGCCCGAAAAGCTGTTCGGGGCGGAGATCGGCATAGGTGGCGACGGCGCTCTGCGGTGGCGCGGCACGCTGTTTGTCAACCGCCTGGACGACCCGATTACCAATGTGACGGTGGGGCAGGGGCCGGGAACCTTTCCCCTCGCCGGGTTCGTGCCTGCAGGTGGGACCTTGCGTCAGCGTCGCAATGTGGGGACCATTGAGGCATGGGGATTAGAGGGTGATCTGTCCCGCACGTTCGGCGACCTAAATCTTGATGCCGCCTTCTCCACAACTCACGCTCGGGTCGATGGTGGCGGCGTGGCACCGCAGCTGACCGGCAAACGACCCGCCCAAGCTCCCGATCTGACGGTCACCGCCGGGGCGAGCTGGCAGGTCACGGACCAACTGACCCTATCGGGCCAAGGGCGCTATGAGAGTAAGCGGTTCGAGGATGACCTCAATACCCGGACCCTGGCGGCTGCGGTCGGGCTGGATGCTCGGGCCGCGTGGAAGGTAGCGCGCGATGTCGAAGTCTATGTCGCCGCCGAAAACCTCACCGACGCGCGGATCGAGGTTGGCGAGACCAGTGAGGGGATTGAGAGCTTCGGCGCGCCACGCACGGTCAGGGTCGGGGTCTCGATCCGGAGATAGCCAAGCCACCTGTTTTGAACTTTGCCCCGCGACGTGGCAGGAACGGGTCTATTCTCTGATTGACGATCTGGAACCTGCCGCTTGAACTATCGCCACGCCTTTCATGCTGGAAATTTCGCCGATTTGGTGAAGCATGCTGCGTTGCTACAGGTGTTGGACACCCTGATGGCTGATCCGTCCCCGGTCCACATCATCGACACCCATGCTGGGCGTGGCCTCTATGATTTGGCGGGCGA
>JANLPX010000493.1:0-1910 GCA_031367485.1 Alphaproteobacteria bacterium
CGGCATGAACGTGGTCGGCGACCTGTTTGGCGCAGGCAAGATGTTCCTGCCCCAGGTGGTGAAATCGGCCCGGGTGATGAAGCAGGCGGTGGCCTATCTGATGCCGTTCATGGAGGCCGAGAAGGAGGGCAAGCCGCGCGAGCATGCCGGCCGCATCCTGATGGCCACGGTCAAGGGCGACGTCCACGACATCGGCAAGAACATCGTCGGCGTGGTGTTGCAGTGTAACAATTACGAAGTCATCGACTTAGGCGTCATGGTCCCGGCCGACCGGATTCTGGATGAGGCCAAGGCCCACGAGGTCGACATCATCGGGCTGAGCGGCCTGATCACGCCCAGCCTCGATGAGATGGTCTATGTGGCCGGTGAGATGGAGCGGAGGGGCTTTGACATCCCCCTGCTGATCGGCGGGGCGACCACGTCCAAGACCCACACCGCCGTCAAGATCGAGCCCGCCTATAGGGCAGGGTCGACCACCTATGTGCTGGACGCCAGCCGCGCCGTCGGCGTTGTCTCAGGCCTGCTCAATAAAGGCGAGCGCGACCGCATCCAGGCCGAAACCCGGGCGGACTATATCAAGGTGCGCGAGCAGTTTGCGCGCGGCCAAACCAACCGCGCCCGCGCCACCCTGGCCCAGGCGCGCGCCAATGGCTTTGCGCCCGATTGGGCAAGCTATGATCCACCCAAACCAACTTTCATCGGTACACTGACATTCAATGCCTATGACCTAGCCGACCTGGAGCGCCATATCGACTGGAGCCCGTTCTTCGCGGCCTGGGAGTTGATCGGCCGTTTCCCGCAGATCCTGACCGATGATGTGGTCGGTGAGGCGGCAACTGATCTGTACAAAGACGCTCGTGTGATGCTGGACAAGATCATCGCTGAAAAGTGGTTTGAGGCGCGCGGTGTTGTCGGGTTCTGGCCAGCCAATTCCGATGGCGACGACATCGTCATCTATACCGACGAGACCCGCACGGTGGAGCTGACCCGGCTGCACAGTCTGCGCCAACAGATGCTGAAGACCAGCGCCCAGGAAGACGGCGGCCGGGCCAATGTGGCCATGGCCGATTTCGTGGCACCCGTGGGCACCAAGCCCGACTGGATCGGCGGCTTTGCGGTGACGGCGGGGCACGGCGAGAGCGCGATCGCCGAAGCCTTCAAGGCCAAGGGCGACGACTATAACGCCATCCTGGCCTCTGCCCTGGCCGACAGGCTGGCCGAAGCCTTTGCTGAGGCGCTGCACCGGCAGGTGCGGACGGAGCTGTGGGGTTATGCGCCAGACGAGCTCTTCGATATCGACGCCCTCATCGCCGAAAAATACCGAGGCATCCGCCCGGCACCGGGCTATCCGGTACAGCCCGACCATACGGAGAAAGGCGCGCTGTTTGAGCTGCTGGACGCGACGGCGCAGACCGGGCTGGAGCTGACCGAGAGCTATGCCATGACGCCGACGGCGGCGGTGAGCGGGCTCTATTTCGCGCACCCCGACAGCCACTATTTCGGCGTGGGGCGGATCGAGAAGGACCAGGTTGAGGATTATGCGCGACGCAAGGGCTGGGAGATGCACACGGCGGAGCGGTGGCTGGGGCCGATACTGAATTATGAACCGGTGAGGTAGTTCGGGGAAGCGTTGGTCCAAGAACTTCACGAGCCTCGCGAACAAGATTCCCTGGCTGTCATCCCGGGGGTCGATAGGCAGCCCGGGACCTAGACGCACCGATCTATCCTGCTAACCCTGCGCGTCTGGATCCCGCACTTCCGGGAATTACGGTGACAGCGCACTCAATTGACTGAGTGGCGGCGGGATCTGGAATTGAGGGTGGGTGCCAATTGAGTGCACTGTCACCGTAATTGCACCGTAATTGTTCCTATCGAGAGGAATAGTTGAGACCAGTTGATCGCCGCGGCGG
>JANLPX010000038.1:0-2667 GCA_031367485.1 Alphaproteobacteria bacterium
GGTATCGCGGAGCTTGTCGAACAGTTTCGGGACGAAGTTGAGATATTTGGCTGTGTCCCAAACCGTGAGGCTGGGTAAGTTCGCATCAGCGGGCTCGTAGTACATCTTGCCGCGTCCGACCCCGTAGGCGTCTTGCAGGCCGGGCACGCCGGACTGGGCGCGGATGGCCTTGTAGCCAAGGTCGATATACTTGCCGACCTCATCGACCGTCTCGGCCAGATCGATGCCATTGGCGTGGCCATAGACCATGACGGCCTCGCGGCTCTTACCGCCCAACAGGTCATAGAGCGGCATGCCGGCCATCTTGGCCTTAATGTCCCAGAGCGCCGTGTCGACTGCGGCAATGGCCGACATGGTCACCGGCCCGCGCCGCCAATAGGCCCCGCGATAGAGGTACTGCCAGATGTCTTCGATCCGCCGGGGGTCCATGCCCAGGATGCAGGGAATGACGTGGTCGTCGAGGTAGGAGACCACGGCCAGTTCGCGCCCGTTGAGGGTGGCGTCTCCGATGCCATAGACACCCTGATCAGTGGTGATCTTCAGCGTGACGAAGTTGCGACCCGGGGAGGTGACGATCACCTTGGCGGCTAGGATCTTCATGCGGCAAGGGCTTTCAGTTTGGCGGGAGGGGCGGCGTGGATGGCACCTGAGTTCATCAGGTCGGTCGTCGCGATGCAATCGGATCGGTTGGTCCCGCAGAGATTCACGCGATCATCCCCCCGGGCAGGAATCTTTTTTCTGCAAAAGTGGCCCCGTTTCTGAGCGGATTACGCATTGGCTTATAATCGCACGAACTTCCAATCGGGAACGGTGCGTTTGGGGGTTTAAGTCATGAAGTCCATGTTGAAGATTGCGCTGGTGTCATCAGCCCTGGTTGTCGCCGGGTCGGCGCAGGCGGGTTCCAATATTCTTGATCCGGGCACCTTTGCCACGGTGACCTCGCCGGGGTCTGCTGGCTACGGTACGCTGGAGGTCACCAACGGTGTAGTGTCGTCCCTGACAAACCCCGGCGGCAAAATTTCATACACGTCATCAGGGACGCCAGATGGCTATGCCAGTGGTGCAGGCAGTATTGCGGACGTTGGTTCGGTTTCTAACGCGTCAGCTTCTCTCGCAGAGGGCGCGGTGCACGCCTATTCCAGTATTTCAGACCCCGGCGGCTCGCGAGCCTTTTTCGCCGCCAATGGGAGCGACACGCTCTTCTTCAACAATACCAGCGGCGGCGTCGTCAATTTGACCTTTCAATATTCTTACGACGGTCAGATTTCACCTACTGGCGGTTTAAGTTCTCAGGTTTATTCGTCCCTCTTCCTTAAAGGCGATGCGGGTTGTGACGCCGTATTTGTATGTGGAAGCACACTCAATTTCACCTCGGGCACGAACGTGGGCCAAACCACAAGCATCGGATACTCGGGCCTCGCAGGATTTAACGGCATCCAACAGGGCGGTGCTTTCGTCTATGGAGCCGCCGACAGCTATGATCCGCTGAGCTACTCCGTATTCAAGGACTGGAGCGACCTGACGGGGTATCGGAATACGATTGTAACGGCGACCATCGCCGTCCCCGTTGGCATCAGTCGTCTGGCGTACAAGCTCGCGATCGGTGGCAGCTGCGGCGTAAATGGATCGGTTTGCGACTTCGGCAATACGTCGAAGTTCGGCCTTGGGGCCATTCCGACTGGCCTGACCGTCACATCAGCCTCTGGCCTGTTTCCAACGGGAATAGTCGGCGGCGGCGGCGTCCCTGAGCCCTCTACCTGGGCGCTGATGCTGGCAGGATTTGGTTTGATGGGTGCCGCGATCCGGCGACGTCGGCGGGTTGCCTTGGCTATCGGTTAGAAACGCCGGGGGCTCGTTAAAGGGGCACGTATGACCATAGCCGATGCTCTTTGCAGGGCGACGGTCGGTTAGGTCTCACGTGTCCCGAGTTTCGGTGCGTTCGCCCGGAACGTCGCCATCTGGCCGTCCATAGCACGGGCGAAGGCGGGGCGGACCTCGCAGCGCGCGCGGTAGGCTTCGAGGTTGGGGAAGGGGAGCAGCGCGCCGCAATCCACCAGCTCGCGCAGGACGGTGTGCATGGCGATGTCGCCGGCGGTGAAGCGGCCTTCGAGATAGTCTTTGTCGCCCAGCCAAGCGCTGAGTGAGGTGAGGCGTTGATCAAGCAGGGCCCGCGCACCGGGACGACGTTCGACGGTCCAGGCCTGGCCCGCATAGAACGAGTCGAGATTGACCAGGTTTTGGGCATGGGGCTCGATGGAGTTCAACGCCGCGACCACCCAGCTGCTCACCTTGGCGCGTCCGGCAGGGTCACTGGGGGCCAGGGTCTCTGACTTGTCGGCGAGGTGGATGAGGATGGCCCCGGTTTCGAACATCTGCACCGCGTCGTCGCGGTAGGCTGGGACTTGGCCGAAGGGTTGCCACTGGCGGTGTTCCGGGGAGTCCAGGACGGCGGCGTCAACCAGTACCACCTCATAGGGCAAGCCAGCCTCTTCCAAGGCCCAACGTAGGCGCAGGTCGCGGACATAGCCCTGGGCAAATTCTGGCACCCAACGGAAGGCGGTGATCTGGATGGTCATTGGGGGCTCTAGGCCAACCTGCTCTTCACCCGACCGAAGGCTAAATAGACCGCCACGCCGATCAGGTTCCAGATTACGAAGAAGATCATGG
>JANLPX010000061.1:0-1727 GCA_031367485.1 Alphaproteobacteria bacterium
CCGGCGCGCGCGCCCATGAAGGGCCCGGCCGCCGCGAAGGGCGGAATGGTCCGCACGCCCCGGGAAACCAGCGCCTCGCAGGCCTCTCGCGTCGGCGCGGCGGGCGCTTCGCCGGCGATCAGGGCGTATTCCTTGCCACCCATGAAACGGGCCGTGGGCACGGCCTGCCCGTCGATGGCGACATTCGCCAGGCAGTCTCTCGCTGGATTCAGACGCGAGAGCTGACCGGAGAGCGCCATGACCACCGTCCAGGTGCCGGTGGAGACCAGGGCAGCGCCGTCGCCCATTTGGCCCGAAAGCCGGGCGGCCTGCAGGGCCGCGTTAGAATCGTGGGCGCCGCACAACACCCGGATGTCGGCGTTCAGTCCGGCTGCTTTCGCCAAGGGACCCTGCGCGAGGCCGAGCACCGCGTCAGCGGCGGCGAGCGGCGCGAACCGTTCAGCCCAACCCCGACGCTTCGCCATTGAAGACCAGCCGCCTTCGACCGGCGCCCAGAGGTCGGTATGTGATCCCAGCGACGACACCTCCGAAGCCGCCTGCCCCGATAGCCGGAGCGCCCAGTATTGTGGCCAAAGAACCAAGCCGTCGGCGGCCCTAGCGATCTCCGGAGCGCTGTGTTCGACCCAGGCGAGTTGACGTCCAAGATTGAGACCCAGGGGCAGAGAGGGCGAGTAGGTTTCGCTGAAGGCCGGCCGCTGAGCTTCGTACAGCTCTCTCAAGTGCTGCGGGGGGGCGGCCTCGTAGTCGAGAGGCGGGGCTACGGCGCAGCCGTCGCGAATCCAAACCGCCGCCGCGGCGTGACCTACCGGCACAATCGCCGAGACGGGGAAATGCCGCGCCGCGTCGGACAGGGCCCGGACAAGGAAGGCTTCGGCGCGCTCGATGTCGAGCCCGGGAAGCGGCCCCTCGACCGCGCCGGATGCGGTCGACACGCTATGGACCACCTCGCCCTTCGGACAAACCAGCGTGAGCTTCAGCCGGGTCTTTCCTGCATCGAACACAGCGGCGAGCGTCATGTCGGCCTTCTTCCCTCCGGCACGGCTAGCCCGCAGCTTCCTGATTTCGATCTTATCCTCTATCGCGAGGGCTGGGGTTTCAACCGGTATTTGATCGTTTACGACGTTTTTTGAAGTATTTTCATAGTGACAATGACCGGCCGAGCAATTCCGGTCGATAAACGGTGTCGACCGCTCCCTTCGAAACGAGGTTTTCGGCGCAAATTCAAACTCTACGTCCGCTGTGAGTTCGCGCCGGAAAGGGGAACGCCCGGCGGCAATTTGCCCTTTTATGATTGTATTTGATCGTTTCGATTGGTAGGCTCTGACTATAGGATGAGGATCCAAGATGGACGGTGAGATGCGCTCTCTGCTGGCGACCCCCCTGCCGACGCCCGCCTCCCGCTGGAACGCGACCGAGGCGGCTGGCCAGAGCGAGGCCCAACTGCTGGTCTACAGGTCTCGCCTGCTGGGGTCGGATTTGGCGGTCACTAACTACGGCGGCGGCAACACTTCAGCCAAGATCACCGAGACCGACCCTTTGACCGGCGGGTCCGCCGAGGTCCTTTGGGTCAAGGGTTCCGGTGGAGACCTCGGCACGATCGACGCCGGCGGATTCGCGACGCTCTATCTTGATCGCCTGCAAACTCTGGATGCGCGATACCCGGGCCTTGAGCGCGAAGACGAGATGGCCGGCTTGCTCGCCCACTGCACCTTCAAGCTGAACCCGCG
>JANLPX010000114.1:0-2233 GCA_031367485.1 Alphaproteobacteria bacterium
TCGGTCACCCAGCCCCGGCGCGCCACCGGCGGCCTCGCTGCGGTCGGGGGCTAGACGCAGGGTCGGAGTATCCTCTCCCTTGGTCAGGCGAACGAAGAGGTCGCCGTCAACCTCACTTTCCACCACATCGACCACGCCGACAGGGGGCAGGGCACCGGCCTGCGCGAAACCGCGCCGACCCCGTTTCCCCAACGCACCGGTGGTCTCGAGCTCCGTCAGCATAATCCGCAACGCCTTGCGATCTGCGCCTTTCAAGCCAAACGCCCGGGCTATTTCGGCCTTGTTGGTCTCCCCAGCCTCGCGGATGAATTTGATCAGCGTTTCGCGATCCGGCAAGCCGGGCGTCGGCTTGGCGATCTTGGGGGCGAAACGGGAGCCTTTGGGCGCGCGGGTCTTGGGCATGGCTCCCTATAGCGCGGGAATCGGTTCGTGGGGGCTAGTCTTGTTCGTCCCGAAACGAACCCAATAAGGTCAAGCCCTCGATGGTCGTTGCGCCATCGCGCTTAACCACCGTCCGTACCGATCCGGCACCGGTCGCTGCAATGGTTGATGCTAGGCGTTCTGAATGGGTCACCAGCCAAACCTGGGTGCGTTCCGCAGCTTTGGCGACCAATCGTCCCAAGGGCTCCATGAGGTCAGGGTGCAGACTGGACTCAGGCTCGTTGAGGGCGATGAATGGCGGAAGACGATAGGCCATAAGCGCACCGGCTAACGCCAGGAACTTTAAGGTTCCGTCGGACAGTTCGGTCGCGTCAAACACCCGCTTTGGGAAGTCCGGGAAGGTCATGCCGAAGCTGGCTGTCCGACCGGGTTTGGGAATGACGAGCACGGCCCCCGGAAAGGCGCTGTCGATTAGGGCGTCTAGCTCAACGGTGTCTTGCCGAATGTGCGCCAGTGTAGCGAAGACTGCGGCGAGGTTACTCCCATCGGACATCAGTGTTGGAGTCGCCACGGCCGTGCAAGGCCGACGCAAGGGCGAACCCGCGTCGGTGCGCAGGTCGTGGTAAAACCGCCAGCCCAGAAGGGTGCGACGGACTAGATCGAGAGCAGGGTATTGGACGGGGTCTTCCAGCCGGCCCAATACTGTTTCGGAGGCCAAGATGTCGAGATCGACAGCGCTCGGACGCCCGTCCTCGCCTCGCGCCATCACGGAATAGTTTTTGCGTTCCATTAGGCGGACTTTGCGGTCACCAACCTGATGGGTCAGCGTCTCGGCCTTGATCAACGGTTCGATTTCAAAGGCGGCCATGTTGTTGACGGCAGGTGGTGGCGGAAATCCCACCGCGACCTCATAGGTCAAAGTCGCATCGACCCGGTCAGGAGCGGCGAGGGTCACCGATATTTGAATCTCGGCCGGTTCGTTGCGACGACGTGGGCCAGCCCAGATTGCAGCATCTAGGCCTTCGCGAGCCAAGTCCCGACCCAAGGTGTTGTCAGCCGCCGCCCGAAGCAGTTCTAGCGCTCTATAGAGATTAGATTTCCCAACGCCGTTTGCGCCGACAAAGACATCGAGACGCGAGACCGGATAGGCGATCTTTTTCAATGACCGATAACCCGTGGCGGAGAACTCGCGCACCGGAAGGTCCATGGATCAGGCTTTCGCGACTTTTTTCTTAGCCGGGGCCTTCTTCTTCGTGGCGGGTTTCTTAGCGACCACGTTCTTGGTCAGGGCCTTGGGCTTGGCGGCTGCCTTTCCCCGCGCTGGTTTCTTGCCACCGCCCTTGGCCTCACGCTCCGCCAGCAACTTAACCGCTTCTTCGAGCGTGATGTCGGCGGGTTCGGAGCCTTTGGGCACATTGGCGTTGGTCGCGCCGTGCTTGATATAGGGACCATAGCGTCCGGAGAGGATCTTCACCGGCGCGCCATCCACTGGGTGAACGCCGAGGTCCTTCAGGGCCGCGCTTTCGCCACGACCGCCACGGCCGCCACCGGCGCGCTTTTCGGCGAGCAGAGCTACAGCGCGGTTCAGACCGACTTCGAACACCTCATCGACGCCAGGCAGGTTGGCATAGGTGCCGCTGTGCAGGACGAAGGGACCGAAGCGCCCGATCCCGGCGATGATCATGGCACCGTCTTCTGGGTGGGGCCCGACGTCGCGGGGTAGGCGCAGTAGCCGCAGCGCCTTGTCCAGATCCATGTCCGGGGCTGACCAGCCCTTGGGCAGGGAGGCCCGCTTGGGTTTGCCCTCTTCGCCCAGCTGGACATAGGGGCCAAAGCGGCCAGACTTTAGGAA
>JANLPX010000124.1:0-9025 GCA_031367485.1 Alphaproteobacteria bacterium
GCGGTCTGATTGGCGGCTTGGGTCTGGCGACAGGCCCGGCGGAAATCGCCCGCGCAGGACTGGAAGGCCTAGCTTTTCGGGTAACCGAGGTGTTCCAGCACATCTATGCGGTGACCGATCTGGCCATACCGGAAGTGTTGAAGGTCGATGGTGGCCTGACCGGTAACGACACTCTGATGCAGATCCAAGCCGACCTGCTGGCCCGGCCTGTGGCCCGCCACGCCCACCGGGAGGCTACGGCCTGCGGCGCGGCGATGTCGGCCGGATTGGGCGCTGGCTTGCTGACCGCGGAGGATGCCAGGGCCTTTGTGCGCCACGACCGGGTTTTTGAACCTAGCCTGTCGAACGACGATGCGGCGAGCCGATTGGCGGCATGGAAGGCGCAAGTTTACGGGGCAGCCGCCTCCGCATGACTTAGCCTGTAGCGAACTCAACCTTGTCGGCCTTCACAGTGTCGGCTTTTCGACCGGGTGCCGTCTGGAATTTCCAATAGAGGTTTGTGTGGGCGATGACCTGATCCGGCGGCGGCGCGTCATACGCGCTGAGGTCTTCGGTGGTGTGGGCGTCACCCACCAGTGTCATATCGTAACCGCGCGTGAAGCCACCGTGCAGGGTGGAACGCACGCAGGCGTCGGTCTGAGCACCGGTCACGACCAAGTGCCCTACGCTGAGCCTTTGCAGAGTGGCTTCTAGATCGGTCTCCTCGAAGGCATCACCATAGTGTTTTTCAATCAAGGACTCAGCCGGATTGGGCACGAGTTCCGGGACAATCTGCCCCTTATCACTGCCCTTAGGCAAATCCGCGCTGATGTGCTGGACCCAGATTACCGGGGTCTCGCTCGCGCGTGCCTTGGCGACCAGACCGGCGATTTGTCCGACCACAGCATCGCGGTCGGGGGAACGCGCGACGACACCGTTCTGGACGTCTATAATGATGAGGGCGGTGTTGGGGCGGTTCGGCAGGGTGGTCACGGGTCGCGTCCTCGTAGAGTCGAAGGACAACTATAGCGCATGTTCGCCGAAATCGTATTTCCAGACGACCTTTAAGCGCGGGCGGTCTTGCGAGGCCTACCGCCCTTGGTGCCATTGGCGCGAGCGGCGGCGGCCTTAGCAAGCGAGGTACTTTGACCGGCGCGGCGAGCCATATAGGCCTTGGTTCCGAAGATACCAGCCAGCAATCCTGAAACGGAGAGATCAACATCTAAGGCTTCCCAATGAAGCCCATAACCTGCCCCTAGAATCTCGATTGGAGTGAGTTGCTCGTCGCTGGCATCTTCCAGGCCCTGAGCCATGTGCGGCGGAAACGAGAACGCGCAACCATTGCTCAGCGTGACTACGATCTTGCGGCCTCGACGGTCATAGCGCGCCGATAGCGCCCTCGGTTCGGATTGTTGACGAATTTGGCCACGCGCCATAGCGGCGTCGATCTGGGCGTCAGCTAGCTCAACCATGAATTTCCCTCCAGCGTTCCAACATATGGGCTTGTTGGTCCGAGACGATTTGCATGGCGTGGCGAATATCGCCGCGCTTCATACCCTCCACGATGACAAGCACTGGTCTTCCCACAGGCCCCATCAAATTGAACTTGGCATGGCCGTCTCCGAACACGTGCACATGGGCCGGCTCATGATCATCGACGAAGATGATGAAACGCAGGCCGTGCTCCCGATGAACTGTGACCATGATAAGTCATAACCCATTGCGATGGGTTATTCAAGGCGCCTCAAGTCCGCGTCGCAAACTCAGCGTCGCCCGTCACCGCCACTACCTGATCATCGAAGGACGCGTGAGCGCTGGTATAGAGATGGCTGTATAGGCCGCCATTCGCCATCAGTTCGTCGTGGTTGCCCTGTTCCAGAATGCGCCCCTGTTGCAGCACCACAATGCGGTCAGCGTCGCGAATGGTGGCCAAGCGGTGGGCGATGACCATGCAGGTGCGGCCGGCGAATAAGACCTTTAGCGCCTTCTGGATCGACTGCTCGGTGAAGCTGTCGATATTGGCCGTGGCCTCGTCGAGGATCAGGATCTGTGGGTCAGCAACCAAAGCCCTGGCAAACGAGATCAGTTGGCGCTGGCCCATAGAGAGGTTACGGCCCCGCTGGCCCAGCGGGGTGTCGTAGCCGTCGGGAAGTTTCATGATGAAGTCGTGGGCGGAGACGGACTTAGCAGCGTCGATGATCCGCTCTCGGCTGGCAGTGGTGTTGTAGCGGATATTGTCTTCGATGGTACCAGTGAACAGGAAGGGCTCCTGCAAGACCATGCCAATGGTGCGGCCCAGACTATCGAGGCTGATGTCACGTACATCGTGGCCGCCTACCAAGATTTGACCCTGATCGACCTCATAGAAGCGATGGGTTAGCGCAATGATCGAAGTCTTGCCCGAGCCGGTGGGGCCCACCAAGGCCACGACTTCCTTGGGGCGAACCGTCAGGCTGATGTCATGAAGGATGGGGCGTTTAGGGTCATAGCCGAAGGTGACATTTCTGAACTCTACCGTGGCGGCGACGTCTTTGAGCGCGATGGCGTTGGGCTTGTCGGCGATGGTCACCGGCACATCGATCACCTCGAAGATGCGGTGCCCAGCGGCCATGGCCCGCTGCATAATCGTGTACTGCATGGACAGCATCCGCACCGGCTCAAAGAACCGCTGCACATAGAGGATGAAGGTGACCATGACGCCGACCTCGAGCCGTGAGCCCAACACCGCATTACCGCCGACCACGATGACAATGGCCATAGCTAGGCCCGTCAGCACGTCGACGGTCGGCACCATGATCTGAGTCATCCAGGCGGCACCGTTCTGGGCCGTGAAATTATCGTGCGCCTTGTCCTTGTAGAGTTCGAAGTTCAGCGCCTCGCGGCGGGTCTCCTGGACGGTTCGGATACCGTTGATGTTCTCGGCCAAGGCAGAGTTGGCAGTAGAGGACGCATCGCGGGCGTGACGGAAGCTTTTCTTCGAATGGGGTAGCCAGACCGCTCGGATCGCCACCAGGGCTGGCAACACGGTGAGTGTCAGTAAGCCGAGCTTCAAGTCCGTGGTCAGCAGCACCACCGTGATACCGACCAGCATGATGGCATCGCCGACCGCACCGTTCATGTTTTCCAGGAACTCCTGAAGGGCGTTCACGTCCCCCTGCAGACGGGCCATGATCCGTCCCACATGGGTCTTATCCATGAAGCTGAGCGAGACGTCCTGGAAGTGGGCGAACATGGCGCGACGGACGTCGAAGATCACCCGCTGGGCCAGGCGCGCCGAGAGCCACTCACCGACAAAGAAGAACATGGCCGAGACCGCAGCAGCCCCCGCAAACAGGAATAGGGTTTGATCCAAGGCGGCTGTGTCGTGACCAACAGCACGATTGACGGCGGTGCCGATCAAACTGGGAATGGCGATCTGGCAGAGAGCGGTGATCAGGACGGCCGTCTGAGCGATAAGCAGGGGGCGCTTGTGCGGCGTGAGGTAGCCCAGGAAGCGGCGCGCCACCGAGACGTCAAAGGTGCCGAATATGTCGTCGCCTTCAGAACTGCCGAGGGAGGCGCGCGGTTTGCGTGGCGGGGATGCGGTTTCGGTCATGCCCCGACTTCCTCGCCGAGCGGCACCAAGTCTTGCATCACGGCCTCAGCGTCCGACCGCGTCTGAAGTTCATAGAGGTCAGCATAAACCCCGGCCTTGCTGATCAGTTCGGCGTGGGTTCCGCGCTCAACGATCTCGCCTTCATCAAGCACCAGAATATGGTGGGCGTGCATGAGCGAAGAGAGGCGATGGGCGATGATTATGGTCGCCTTGGTCGCCGTGGCCTCTGCTAGCGCATCGCGAACGTGACGTTCGGTGACCGCATCGATGGCGGCGGTGCTGTCGTCAAAGATCATCACGCCGGGGCCGGGCACCACACTGCGCGCGATGCTCATCCTTTGGCGCTGACCGCCAGACAGGGCGGCACCGCGTTCACCGACCCGAGTGTCGTAGTCTTCGGGGAGCCCGGCGATATGATCGTGGATCTGAGCCACCTTGGCGGCATCAACGATCCGAGCGTCTTCCGCCCAGGGATCGGCATAGGCCACGTTGTGGCCGATTGAACTGTCGAACAGGAAGGCTTCCTGCTGCACGAGGCCGACATATTCCCGCAGGCTGGGCAGGGTGACTTTGCGGATATCAACACCGTCGATCGAGATCGACCCTGAGGTGACATCGTAGAAACGCGGGATCAGATTGGCCAAGGTGGACTTGCCTGAGCCCGGCGGACCGACAATCCCCAGGGTTCGGCCGGGGCCGACCTGGAAGGTGATGTCCTTGAGGATCAGCTTACCGCCCGGCGCGTAGCTGAAGCCGACCTTCTCAAATCGCAGGACGCCGGTGGAGGGTGCCAAGGGCAGAGCATCTGGCGCATCGGCGATCTCGGGTTCCAAGTCCAGAACCTCAAAGAGGCGCGCACCCGACGAGGTAGACCTTGCTGCGGCATTGAAGATCATCGCGATCTGGCGAACCGGAGCCTGCAGCAGCGTCATGTAGGCGAGATAGGCCGTCAGGGTTCCCACTGTCATCGTACCGGCCGCGACCTTGTGGCCGCCGTACCAGAGAACGCCTACCAAAGCAGCGTTGAAGCTAACCTGCATCACAGCCACAGCCCGGAACCGCAGGGTGATGCGTTCGTAGGAATAGGCTAGGGCGTCCATCGAGGCTCGGTCGAACTTCACCAGCTCAAAGGCCTTGCCGGCAAAGGCGCGGACCACGCGAATGCCTTGGAGGTTCTCCTCCATAGTCAGGGTCAAAACAGCCATCAGCTCCTGAAACCGTAGCCAGGTGACGCGCAGCAGGAAACCCATCCGGCCCAGGGCCCCAGCCGCGAAGGGCACAAAGGATAGGCCGATTAGCCCTAGGATCGGGTCGGTGGCCAGCATCTGCCACGCCGCGAAACCGAGCAGAAGCACCAGGGTGAGCAAGGGGAGCATGCCGCCCTGGATGAAGACCCGTGCACCCTCCAAATCGAGCATACCGCGCGTGATCAGGTCCCCGGAATGGATGCGGTCATGGAAGCCAAACGACAGCCGCTGGAGCTGTTGGAAGAACTGCAAGCGCAGATCGTAGCCGACCTTTTGACTGACATACTCGCCGACATAACCGGCCCACATGGTCATCAGGCCACGCACGATGGTCGCGACGATGGCGAGGCCCGCCGTGAGCCAAAGCGCATGGCGCGCCACGTCTGAATCCGCCTGGACGAGCAGGTGGTGAGCTTGATCGACGGCCCGGCCCAGGAGGCGCGGCAGCGCTAAGCTCGCCAGGGCCGAACCCAACGAGCACAGGATCGCGATCCCGACGAGGCCAGGATAGTTCAGGGCAAGGCGGACGATCCGCTGCAAAACACGCGGCATGGCCTTAGCGTCGACGCGGGCCTCCAACGAAATCGTCGGCGGCTCAGAAGACGCCGCACCCCGTCCAGTGGGGTGGGAATCACTCATAAAAATATCCGTCGTTCGGTATGGCCTTAGTCTGACCCGCTCTGTCCCGACACGCCAGAGGTGTTTTCAGCTATGCCACGACAAAGGCACCATGCAGGCTGACAGGCAGAACAACATCGGCGCGCCAAGTGCAGATCGGGCCTGCAACAACGCGGCGGGCATCGAACACGTGCAGTTCGGTAGCGCGGGCGAGCAGATTGACACTCGGAGCCAGCAACCAGCCGTCGAGTTCTGCTGTTCCTGCCGGCCGAGGGACGAACACCGCCTCCTCCATCAAGTGGCTTGGTCCGAAGTCGTAGGCATCAGACTTGCCAGTCTTCCAGTCGTGGGTCGCCAGGCCATTGAATAGCGGACCGTCACTACCAGCCCCCGTCGCATGGACCGTGTAACGGCGCGCTGATCCAGCCATCCGCTGATTGTTGCGGGGGAATTCGGCGGAAATCTTGGTGGCGTCCATTCGCGCTTTGCCGTTAGGGGACAGGACGAACATGGTCAGGATCGGGCTGGGCTCGGGGGTCCAAGTGCCCTTCATGATGTTGCGACCATTGTTGATGGCAAAGCTGGGGTTGGCGCTGACGCAGCCATCGAAGCGTAGTGTTCCATCGGACTCCTCCCAGGCATCGCCATAGTGGAAGGCAAAGAAGGCCGGGAGCTCGAACACGCGACGCTGAGTTAGATCGTTCTTGTCGAGGACAAGCACCTTGGTGCCCTTTTCAGGGTGCCACGACAGGCTATCGACAAAGGGAAGGACCATGCGGTCCTGAACCCAGGGCTGTAGGATCAGGATCAGGTAGCGCTCAGAAGCCGTGAAGTCGTGGATATAGCTGGCCATAGGCAGGTCGATCAGGTCAGCAGATTTCAGCGATCCATCGCGTGCCAAGCGCCAGACCAGGGCCTTGTCGCTGGACATGCCCAGGCTCCACACATCGCCATTGGTGTCGATGCGGGGGTGGGCCAAGAAAGGGACATGGGCCAAGTCTGGACGCAGGGTCTTCATACCTTTGGTCTCAAGGGTCTTGGCATCGAGTGCGATAGGCGACCCCGCCTCCCACAGCGCCCAAACCTCGTTGCCGACCGGGAGCACGGAGATGTTGGCACCGTTGGTGTCGTCATTGGAGTCAACCCGAGCACCGGGCTTAGCGGCGGTGCCAAAGCCCGGGGTAACCACAGCATTGGCCGCTATGTCGGTACGACGCTTGGGGGTGTCTACAAATCGCGCGGCGAGGGTCGCCTCGCCTTCAGCTACGCGGAAGGCCCGCATCAGGCCATCACCGTCGAACCAGTGATCGACGGAGCCGCCGGGGCGATGGAACTTGCCTGGACCGTTGCGATAGAGACTACCGGCCAAATCGACCGGCGCGTGACCTGAGATTCGTCGCATCGCGGTGGGCGCGAGGTCGGCGTCGAGATCGGCAAACCCAATCCGCCAATCAAAGCCTGAGGCGTGACGAAGTTGAGCCTTGGCTTGGGCGAGCTCGGGTGTGAGCACTGAGGCGAGCGCGACGCCCGAGAGGGATTGCAGAAGATTGCGGCGGTTCATGATCTTGATCCTGCAGTGTCGGATTAATCGATGGCGATGGTGTGGGTATTGTCGCCAGCCTTCACTTCGAAGGATGCAGCTTCCCACTTGGCTGGCCCCATCGCGCCATGGGCATTGTTAGAAAAGGCAAACGGCTCGGTGGGCATGCCGAACGGGTTGGAGCCCATTTTGCCGTCACCGTTCACATCGTGAAACGCCTTTATGGCATAGTGGCCGGGGACCAATCCTTTGAAGGTCTGGGAGACCGTATCGCTTGTGGCTGGCACCATCGCCTGACCACTAGCGGGAGCTTTCCCGTCATAGGACTCGGGACTGTCGGCGAGCGAGAGCATCACGGCTCCGGTCTTCGTTTTTAGGCCCTCGAAGGTCACCGTGAGGGTACCCGTCGGAGCTTCGGCAGCAAGAGTAACCGGTGCTACCATCAGGAGACTGAAGACTGCTCCGAGGAGCAGGATTGACTTCAGGAGGGGGGCGGGCTCATTCGGGCGAAGGGTCATTGGGAAACTCTCTGTGTTTGGATTAGCAATGAGAGCCTTCTATCGGGAGGCTAAACGACGTGCCCCCTGAGACTCGTCAATCGTCAGCCTGGTTTCGCAAACTGACACGCATGTTTGTTGGCGCTTCGTCAGCGGACAGCAGCTTGAGCATTTGGCGCGAAGTGGCGGTGGCGCTGGCCACCGGCACCTTCATGGCTTTGATCGGTGCGCTCGGCACGCAAGAAGCGTCCTTGCAAGTTCGACTGATGTTTTGGATCGGGCTGATGTTTGCAGGGACGATCATCGGCCATGGGGTTACCCTGCTGGCGGGACGCCTAGAGCTATTCGAACAAAGACCGTGGGTTTGGGCCGCTCTCACGGCGTTGTTGATCACGCCCCCGCTAAGCGTTGTGGTTTGGTTTGCGGTCGGCACGGCCTTTCATCGGCAGCAGACCGTGATGTCGATTATCAATCACTTCCCGGCGGTGCTCATTGTCTCCTTGGGCATGACGGCCTTGACCGTGCTGTCGCAGAGGCGACCCATCGAGACGCACGCCGCAGCGCCCAACATGGGTCCGGCAGCCTTCTTGGACCGCCTGCCAGACAAGTTGCGAGGTGGCGAAATCTTCGCCGTCGAGGCCGAGGATCATTATCTGCGGCTACACACCAGCCGCGGCCAGGATTTGATCTTGATGCGCCTAGCTGATGCGGTCGGCGAACTGGAAGGACTGGAAGGTGCGCAGGTTCATCGGTCCTGGTGGGTCGCCAAGACCGCGATTGCGGAAGCCTCACGCGGCAACGGTCGCGCCACGCTAACGCTCAAGAATGGTGCGGTAGCCCCCGTTAGCCGGACCTATGCCCGGGCCTTGCGTCAGGCCGGCTGGATTTAGAGCCTGCTCCGTTTGGTCGGAATCGAAACGGGGCTCTAAGTTTTTGTTAGGTCGCACGCCTTTCCGATTAACCGGTACCCACTTAACCGGCGCGTTCTCTAGCCGGCAATCGCCGCAGCATCCGTATCGCCGGTCCGGATGCGCAGGGCTTTTTCGAGATCCATCACGAAGACCTTGCCGTCACCAATCTTGCCCGTATTGGCCGTCCGGGAGATCGCCTCAACTACCGTGTCTGCGATATCGTCGGGGACCGCGATTTCCAACTTCACCTTGGGCAGAAGCTTCACTTCGTATTCAGCCCCCCGGTAGACCTCGGTCTTGCCGCGTTGGCGACCGTACCCTCGGACCTCGGTAACCGTCAGGCCAGAGGCCCCGGCTTCAGTCACGGCATCGAGCACCGCGTCCAGTCGACTAGGCTTGATAACCGCGACGATCATTTTCATGTGGCGTCTCCGATGATTGGATCACCACGCTATGACGATCTCGACGCCACACCAAGAGGGGTTGTCGCATTAGAGCTTTGGTGCCCGGGAAACAGGCGCCCGGCCGACTGGCATCGGCGCTAAGACAGGCCGGACTACGGGCCTGCGTACTCTCAGCGCCTTGGGTTTGACGGCAAAGGTCTGTTTGACGGCTTCCATCAGCATGAGACCGGCAAA
>JANLPX010000146.1:0-4652 GCA_031367485.1 Alphaproteobacteria bacterium
GTCGCGCACGCCCGCACCTGGGTTGCCACCGCTCCAGAAGGCCCGCGCTTCGACCGATATGTCCGCATAGACGGCCCCGACGGTGCCATGTGCGCCCAAGCCGCTACGACCTGGTGCCTCATCGAAGCCGCCACCGGCCGACCCAAACGCGTATCGCCGCAGATGGTGGCGCGGTTTCTCTAACTCCCCGGCCCCGTCCAAGCGACAAACGGGTTCAGCACGAAGAACGGCCCGCGCGGCTCAACCCCCAACTCGGCATAGCTGAAGGTCAGGTCGGCGTGGCCGATGGCAAAGGATTGGCAGCGGTCCAACTTCTTGCGGCCAAACGACAGCGTCACCTCGCCGCGTTTTCGTTCAACGAAGAAGGCGAAGTCTTCCTTCTTGGTACAGCCATTGGACGACACGCGAATGACTATCCCGTCGCGCTCTGCGCTCGCCGAATAGAGCGGCTCGAGCTCACCCAAGGCCACCACACTCTGGGCCACCACACTCGGGGCCACCGTGGCGCAACTCGCCAGCAACCCTAGGCTCGCCAAGATCAAAAAACGGCGGTTCATTTCCTCATTCCGCCACAGATTTCGCATAAGCAAAAGGCCCCGGATCACGCCGAGGCCTTCGCAAATTCAACAGGTGTTCGGCGACCGATTAGGACGCGTAGAACTCGACCACCAGATTGGGCTCCATCTTCACCGGATAGGGCACTTCGGCCAGCTCTGGCGCGCGGATGAACTTGGCGGTCATCGCCTTGGCATCTACCTCCACATAGTCGGGCCACTCGCGCTCGCCCGATTGCAGGGCTTCGAGCACCAACGCCATGTTCTTTGAGCGCTCGCGCACCGAGACGATGTCACCGACCTTCACGCGGTAAGAGGCGATGTTGACCTTCTTGTCGTTGACCAGCACGTGGCCGTGGTTCACGAACTGACGGGCCGCAAACACGGTCGGCACGAACTTGGCGCGATAGACGATGGCGTCCAGACGGCTTTCCAACAGGGCGATCAGGTTTTCCGAGGCATTGCCCTTGCGGCGCGCAGCTTCGGTATAGGTGCGGCTGAACTGCTTTTCGGTCAGGTTGCCGTAATAGCCCTTGAGCTTCTGCTTGGCGCGCAGCTGCAGGCCAAAGTCAGAGACCTTTTGCTTGCGGCGCTGACCATGCTGGCCGGGACCATAGGCGCGATTGTTGACCGGAGATTTCGGACGACCCCAGATGTTCTCGCCCATCCGGCGGTCAATTTTATACTTCGCGGAATGCCGCTTCGACATGAGTAGCTCTTTTCAGTTCGACCCGGGCCGGCACCTTCGTAAGTGAAGCTGCGATTTCAACGGCGGCCTGCAAGTCACCCGTCATAGGTTCACGGTCCCGAACGGCGAACCGTCGGGCGCGAAGGGGCGGTGTATGGCGACTGGCGGGCTCTGAGTCAATGCGCGGGGGTTTGCTTTGCGCGCTCCGGCGTGCCGATGCCTAGGCGCTGCAGCGCGTTATCAACCTCAGCCATCTCCTTGGCCGCGACATCGGTCTTGGCAAACTTGCGCTGCATTGCGGCCATCACATCCTCATCAGAGGTCCCGCTAGATGGTGCGTTCCAGTCGGCGTCCATCAACAGGCGTACCGTGACGATGGCGGGGACCCCGGCAGGAATTGAACCACAGGCATAGGTATGCTCGCGCTGAGCACATCGAAAAACCTTCTCCACCGGGCTATCGACCCGCCCCTTGGAAAATTCGCTGTAAACCGTCGTGCCCTCGGCATCCGACACCAAGAGCGAGCTGGGACTATTGCTGGTAAAAAACTCGAACGCCGCCTTGGCATGTTCCGCGGTGTCGAATGTCACGATCTCGGCGTCGCTCCGGCTCGGGCGAGACCAATAGAAATTCGCCTTCAGGCCTGGTGGCGGCACCCTCGCCTCCGACCCCGCCTCGTGAAGTGTCCCGGTGATCCCGGCACTGGTTGCGAAGGCTTGGTCTGTCGCCGCCTTGTGCAAAATCGCAGTGGCGTCATCTCCTGCCTTCCCGACAAAGAGGCCAATGAAGAAGAAGAAAAGGAAGAGACCCAAAACCGTCAGCCCGACATAGCCTATCCAACGCAACCATCTCGGCCGCTTTTTCTTGTCGGTATCGAGCATAATTGGCTTGGGTTGCGGTTGCGAAACCTCCGGCATGATCTTCGGGTCGTCAGTGGCCATCGTCCCTACCAATCCTATCAACAGAAGGGGCCTCAGCGGCTTGATCAGCATCGCCGTCGTGCGGCGATCTACAGCGAACTATCTGATATCCAACCTAAAGCCTGGACGGAACCAAACGCAACGGCTTCTTGCGTGCACCGGCGCGAGGTGGAAAGCTCTATCGGAAAGCTGGAGGAGCGCTCGATGAAACGTGCCGCAATCGTCGCCTGCCTGTCCCTGATCGCTGTCTCAGCAATGGCCCAGACTAACCCCAACATCATGCCACCCGGCATGGGCTCGATGGCCCACATGAACCACCCCATGCCGGCCGTCTATGCGGGACAGGCTGACAAGCCCGGCGCTCCCGTCTTCACGGGCCTAGGCGTCCACCACCACGCGATCTCGACCACCAACCCGGAAACCCAGCGGTTCTTTGACCAAGGCGTCAACCTGCTGTTCGGCTTCAATCATGCCGAGGCCATACGCTCGTTCCGAGAAGCCGCGCGGCTCGATCCTGACTGCGCCATGTGCTGGTGGGGTGTGGCGATCGCACTTGGCCCTAACATCAACTTACCCATGCCGGCCGATGCGGTAGCCCCCGCGTTGGAAGCAATGGACAAAGCCAAGGCGCTCGCGTCAAAGGCATCACCCGCCGAACAGGCCTGGATCGCCGCACTCAGCCAACGCTATTCGTCCGACCCCAAAGCCGACCGCCACCTGCTCGATGAGATCTACGCTCAGGCTATGGGCAAGCTGGCTCAGGATTACCCCGACGACCTCGACGCCGCGACCTTCTATGCCGAAGCCCTGATGGACACCCAGCCCTGGGACTATTGGCAGGCCGATGCCACCACCCCCAAGGGCCACGGAACCGATATCGTCGCCACCTTGGAAAAGGTCATCGCCCGCGCGCCCAACCACCCCGGCGCGCTGCACCTCTACATCCACGCCGTCGAGGCCTCGACCACGCCCGAGCGCGCCGAAGCCGCCGCTGACCGCCTGTTGGTCTTGATGCCCCAGGCCGGTCACATCGTGCACATGCCCGGCCACATCTACTATCGGGTAGGCCGCTATGCGGATGCAGCCCGTGTCAACGAAATGGCCGCGCTGGTCGATGAGGCCTACATCGCCGCTTGCAAGGCCCAGGGCTATTATCCCGCTGGCTACTACGGCCACAACATCCACTTCCTCTGGGCCTCAGCAGAGATGGAGGGTCGCAGCCAAGTCTCAATCGACGCCGCGCGCCGCCTAGTCAAAGCCCTGGACGCCGAACAGATGGCCAAGGGCATGCCGATAGCTGAGGCCTATAACTTCACACCGGTGGTGACACTGCTGCGCTTTAGCAAATGGGATGCCATCCTGGCCGAGCCCGCACCTACCGCCGAACTCAAGCTCGACACCGCCATCTGGCTCTATGCCCGCGGCTTCGCCCACGCCAATCTGGGAGACCTCAAGGCGGCCAGTGCAGACCGACTAACGCTGAAGACCCTCATCGGTGGCGACTTCGCCAAGTACGACGCCAACGCCATTCCCGCTAAATCCATGGCGACACTTTCGCTGACCCTGCTGAACGGCGAGATCGCGCGCAAGTCCGGGAACCTGAGATCGGCCATAACCCAGTTCCGCCGCGCCGCAGCGCTCGAACACGCCCTGCCCTATACCGAACCGGCGTGGTGGCATCAGCCGGTCAGCCACTTGCTGGGCGCGGCTCTACTGGACGCCGGTCGCGCCAAGCAGGCCGAAGCCGTCTATCGCGAGAGCCTCAAGACCTATCGCCGCGACGGCTGGGCGCTCTTTGGCCTAGCCCAAGCGCTCACCGCCCAGGGGCGAACCGCCGAGGCCGCCGCCGTCAGCCAAGACTTCAAATCCGCCTGGGCTGCCAGCGACATCACCCTGACATCGTCGCGATTCTGAGTTGGCGATGGTCGGAGATTGTTGAGCAAATGCCATAAAGTGTCCCTTCTCCCCTTGCGGGAGAAGGTGTCGTGCGAAGGCACGACGGATGAGGGGTCTCTCAAAACTCTGAGACTAGCCTCAACTCAGTCGCGCGGATGCCGGAGCAAAACCCCTCATCCGACCGCCCTTCGGCGGCCACCTTCTCCCGCAAGGGGAGAAGGATTGATCAAAAATTCAGATGAGCGCAGTTAGCGTTGGTCCAACCTCAATCACCGGCTGGCTTCACTCCGCCCTGCTGCTTGACCATCTTCTCCAACACCCGCCCTCGCCCCCGCGACAGCGCCGTCACCACCCCGCGAAAGGTGCGTACCTCCTGATCGGAGAACCGCGCCCGGCTGAGCGCCGACCTCAAATTCTGCACCATCGACGGCTTCTTCTCTGGCGGATGAAAGAAACCTGCCTCATCGAGCTCGCGCTCAAAATGCTCATAGAGCCCCAGCATGGCCGAGGTCTCCGCTGGCGGCGGTGCATCACGGAACATCTCCGGCACCCCCGTCGCCTGGGTCATCCGCCACTCATAGGCCAGGATAATCA
>JANLPX010000209.1:0-9030 GCA_031367485.1 Alphaproteobacteria bacterium
TATTCTGGAAAAGCTCAAAGCGGCAGCTTGACGAGACTGTCACAGAGGGCGGCTAACTCCCGCTCATGACCCTTAATCGCCGAACCCTCGCCCTCGCCGGATTGGCGACACCTTTCCTGGCTCAACAGGCTATTGCCTTGCCTAGACGCCGAGACCCCAAACACCCGATCATCATCGCCCATCGTGGGGCTAGCGGCCTGCGACCTGAGCATACGGTCAGCGCCTATCGCTTGGCCGTAGATCAGGGGGCAGATTTCATCGAGCCTGATCTGGTGCTGAGTAAGGATGGCGTCATGGTCGTGCGCCATGAGAACGAGATTGGCGATACGACCGACGTGGCGAGCCACCCGGAATTTGCCGGGCGCAAGGCCACCAAGATGGTCGATGGCGAAAGCATCGAGGGCTGGTTCACTGAGGACTTCACTCTGGCGGAGCTGAAGACTCTGCGGGCCCGCGAGCGCCTGCCCCAATTGCGGGCTGTAAGCGCGACCTTTGATGGCACAGACCCCATCGCGACCTTCGAAGAGGTGGTGACGCTTGCCAAGTCAGAGTCCAAACGGGTGGGGCGCGTGATCGGCGTCTATCCCGAGATGAAGCACCCCAGCTATTTTGCCGGTCTCGGGATGACCTTCGAAGGCCGTCTGGCCGATGCGCTCAAGACCTTTGGTTTGAATTCCGCCAGTGCGCCAGTTTTCGTGCAGTGTTTCGAGGTTGCGCCGCTCAAAACCATCCGCGCCCTGACCAAAGCGCCATTGGTTCAGTTGGTGTCCGCCGAGGGTGGGCCAACTGATCGCGCAAAGAGTTCTTATAGCGACATGGTCTCGCCATCGGGTCTCAAGGCTATAGCGGCCTATGCCAACGGTGTCGGGCCCGACTGGAAGATGGTCGTGCCGACTGTTGATGGTGGGCTTGGCACCCCTAGCGCCCTAGTGACTAACGCCCACGCGGTAGGCTTGCAGGTACATCCCTATACTGTACGCGCTGAGAACTACTTCCTGCCGCCGAAGCTGCGGAAGGGTGCCGATCCTGCGGCGCACGGAAATGTAGATGCGGTCTATGCCGCACTGTTCGCCGCTGGGGTGGATGGCCTGTTCAGCGATTTCCCTGGCCTAGCGTTCGCGGCCCGGTGCCACCTAGCTTAAGCCGCCACGTCGCCAAACTGCAAAGACGCCAGCCGCGCATATAGCCCGCCGCGGGCGGAGAGCTCAGCGTGGGTCCCTTGCTCGACGACTTGGCCAGCATCCATCACCACGATGCGGTCGGCCTTGAGCACAGTGGCCAGGCGATGGGCGATGACCAGGGTGGTGTGGCCGATCATGGCTTCGTCCAGGGCACGCTGGACCAGGCGCTCGTTCTCGGCGTCCAAGGCGCTGGTGGCCTCGTCCAGCAGCAGGATAGGCGCGCCTCGCACCAGGGCTCTGGCAATGGCCAAGCGCTGGCGTTGACCGCCCGACAGGCTCCGGGCGCGTTCACCTAATATCGTGTCGAACCCCTGGGGTAAGGCGTCCAGGAACGTGTCAGCCTGGGCAGCGACGGCGGCCGCGCGGACATCGGTTAGTGCGGCGTCAGTGCGGCCAAAGCGGATATTGTCAGTGGCCGATCCTGAGAACAGTGGGCTATCTTGGGCCACCAGAGCCATGCGAGCACGAACCTCTGCTGGATCGGTATTGCGCAGATCCACACCGTCAATGCTGATGTGGCCTGCGTCGGGATCATAGAAGCGCAGGAGTAACCTAAAGACCGTGCTCTTACCCGCGCCGGAAGGCCCGACCAGTGCAACCCGTTCGCCGGGCGCAACTTTCAGGTCAAAGCCGCGCAAGGCCGGCATGTCAGGACGGCCGGGATAGGCGAAGGTGACTTCCGAGAAGTTGATCGAACCGGTCGCAGGCTTCGGCAGCGGCGTTGGGTTTACTGGGGCCGCGATGGTCGGCTGGGCGGCCAGCAGTTCGGAGACCCGCTCCATGGCACCAGCAGCCTTTTGGACGTCGCCCCAAGTTTCCCCCAAAGCGCCGACCGCAGCGGCGGTCATCACCGACAGAAATGCAAACTGGAAGAGTGCGCCCCAGGATATGTCCCCTTTCATCCCGGCATGAACGCCTAACCAGAAGATCCCGACGATCCCCCCGAACACCAGGGCGATCACTGCAGCCGTCATGGTGGCGCGCGCGGTCATACGGCGCAGCGAGATGCGGAAGCTGGCCTCCACGGCCTCGCCGAACCGCGCTGCGCCAGCAGCCTCGCCGCCAAAGGCCTGAACGGTCTCTAGGGCATCAAGGGTCTCGCCGGCATGGCCCACGGCCTGAGCAAACTGGTCCTGGGTCGAGGCGGTCAGTTTGCGGACCCGGCGGCCGAACAGCAGCAAGGGGGCGATGACCAACGGGAAGATCAGCACAACCAGCCCAGTCAGCTTAGGACTGACGATCACCAACAGGATCAGGGCGCCGATCAGGGTCAGGATATTGCGTAGTGCCATCGAGACCGAAGTGGCCAGCAGGGTCTCAACGATCTGGATATCGGTGGTCAGGCGCGAGAGAACTTCGCCAGTTTTGGTGGTCAGGAAAAAGGTCTGATCCAGGGTGAGGATATGAGCATAAGCGGACTTGCGCAGGTCGGCGACAATGCGCTCACCCAGCTTGGTCACGAAGAAGTAACGCAGGGCCGAGGACAGGGCCAAGGCGACTGCTACGGCTCCCAACATCCAGAACCAGGGATCGACCGACGCGGCATTGAGCTTGGTCCCGGTCAGGTGATCCACCAACAGCCTGACGGCACCCGAGAGGCCAAGGGTCGCGGCGGTTGAGGCAATCAGGAACAGGCCAGCTAGGCCCGCATCGAGCTTATGCGCTGCAATAAACGGCAACAGTCGGCCTAGGGCCCCGAGGTTCCGACTCTTGTCGCGCCGTGCCGCGCCCTCGGATATTTCCTTCGCTAAGGCCGCACCGATACTAGGTCTGCCGTCGACTGGCGGCGGAACCGCTGAATCACTCATAAAATACGCGCCCTTGCTCTGGCCCCGCCCTTTGCTGTATAGGCGGCGCTCCTTTTCGCGGAACCCTTTGGGCCACGCGGTGCCGCTCCTTTACGTCGGAAGACTTCGAGATGAAACAAGACACCCATCCCGACTATCATTTCATCACCGTGGTGATGACCGACGGTACCAGCTACCAGACCCGTTCGACCTATCAGAAGGCCGGCGCGACGCTGAACCTGGATATCGACCCTAAGACCCACCCGGCCTGGACTGGCGGCAACCAGCATCTGTTGGACCGCGGTGGTCGCGTGTCGCGCTTCAACGCCAAATTCGGCGCTTTCACGCGCAAGTAAGCGCTGGCCCCTCGGGCCTTACCGGATTACCAAAACGCCGCAGGCAACTGCGGCGTTTTTGCTTTGTCCGGAGACCTCCGATGATTGCCTATTCCACCGTCGGCGTGAGCGACATGGACGCTGCCATCGCCTTTTATGATGCAGCCTTCGCTGCCCTGGGGGCTAAGCGCGAAAGTACGAGCTCTACCTGGACTGGATATTCTCGCAAAGGAGATCGTGGCGCGTTCTTTCTGACGCGGCCTTTTGACCGGGGGCAGGCCACAGGTGGCAATGGTACGATGTTGGCGTTCTTGGCGGAAGACCGGGCGTCGATCGACACTTTCCATGCTCAAGCCCTGGCCCAAGGCGGGACCTGCGAAGGACCGCCTGGCGTGCGCGAAGGTATGAACCCGGTATTCTATGCGGCCTATGTGCGCGACCCGGACGGCAACAAGCTCTGCGCCTTCGTCCGAAAATAGGATTAGCCGCCGAAGGCAGATCGCAGCCGGTTGAGCTGTGAAGCCACGGCGTTCGGGGCCTCGTCCTGGGGGGTCTCTACATACATGCGCCGATCAAGGTGGCGCACGCGCTCATAGAGCCGCTCTGACCGCTCTAAAAGCTGGGTCAGGCCGTTAGGCAGGTCCTCGGGAGACGTCCCGGCGCGAGACACCGCCTCGCCGCCAAGCCGGTAGCGTTCATCACAGGCGCTTTCGGCGGGCATATCGCCCTCTCGCACGGCGCGCTGGACTAGCAGCCAGGAGGCAACCTGCATCAAGCGAGTGGTCAGGCGCATGCTCTCGGCCGCATAGGCCAGGGCGGTATTACGCGAGAGTTGCTTGGACTCTTGGCGGCCTGATCCATCGAGATAGGCCGCAGTCTCTTCGACCAGATCCATACCTTCTTGGAAGGTGCGGTCGAACAGTTCCGAACGCGTGAAGTCGGCGACGACGGCGGCCCGGCGGGAGGTCAGCGTCTCAATCATTCCAATAGTCCCCGAAATCATCCGCGCAGAAATCATCCACGGACAGGCGTACTCTCTAGGAGGGCTGCGTTGCAACCGTCGTGCCAAGGTTCGACTCTAGCTTGCAGCTTTCCCGAATAAGGCGTCGGCGGCGGCGCGGCTGGAGTTCTTGCGGTCAATTTGGGCCTGACAGCGGGCGATCTCGGTCTGGAGTAGCGCAATCCTCTCGGTGAGTTCGGCTTGCCCGTAGAGCTCCAGGTCCTCCTTGACCACTTCGGCCAATCGTTGTCCGCGACCGATGCGGGCGCTGGCGGGTTCGTCCATGGCTACGGCATCCCTTTCGTGGCGATCCGGTTTCGCCTATCTCACTCCCACAGATAATATCAGCAAGTCTAGGAGCGCCGACCCATGAGCGACGAGATGATGAAGGCCATCGCCATTGAGGGCGGACGGGGCGGGGCGGAGGCCTTGAAGGCGGTGCAAATCGCTCGACCAGTGCCAGGTCCTGGACAGATCTTGATCAAGGTCGAGGCTGCCGGGATCAATCGCCCAGACATCGCCCAACGCATGGGTTTCTACCCGCCGCCTCCAGGCGCGCCAGAGACGATGGGTTTGGAAGTGGCTGGTGAGGTTGTCGTGGCATCTGGCCGTTGGAAGCTGGGGGACCGGGTCACGGCTCTTCTTGGCGGCGGCGGGTATGCCGAATATGCGGTGGCCGATGCGCGCCATGCTTTGCCCTTACCAATGGGGATGAGCGCTATTGAGGCTGCAGCCCTGCCTGAAACCGTCTTTACCGTTTTCGCCAACGTGTTCGAGCATGGTGGCCTGAAGGCTGGCGAAACCTTGTTGGTTCACGGCGCGACCTCCGGCATCGGCACGACGGCGATCCAGATGGCCAAGGCCGCCGGGGCGAGGGTGATTGCTACCGCGCGTGGCGCCGACAAGGCTGCACAAGCCCTGAAACTGGGCGCAGACATTGCTGTGGATGCCACTACCGAAGACTTTGCCGAGGTCGCCAAGGCCCAGGGCGGGGTCGATGTCGTGCTCGACATGGTTGGTGGTGACTATGTGTTGAAGGACATCGATGCGCTGAAGACTGGCGGACGGATCGTGTTTATCGCGGCCCAGGCTGGCGGAGATGCTAGCTTTCCGATCTTCCGCCTGATGCAGAAACGCGCGGTGATCACTGGCTCGACCCTGCGACCCCGCGACGCCGATGAGAAGGCGCGGCTGACCGCCGCCATCGAGGCGACCGTCTGGCCCTGGATCGCGGCGGGCAAGGTCAAGCCGATGATCGACAAAACCTTCCCGCTAGATCAGGCAGGCGCGGCCCATGCCTGGCTCGAAGGCGGGGCGCATGTGGGAAAGATTGTTCTGGTCGCCTAGGTTTCCGGACCCGCCTCAAAGGCGGCGCGGCGCTCTTCCATCATCCGTGTACGCTCGGCCCGCATCTCAGGATCCCAGGCATTGCGCGGGCCGGTGAACATGCCGCCATCCACCAGCATATGAACGCCAGTGACGAAGGCGCTTTCGTCACTGGCGAAGAACAACGCAGCATTGGCAATGTCGATGGGCAGGCCCGGCTTGGCAATCGGTTGGGCCTCGGGCGCAGTCTGCGCCATGGTTTGCTTGATCATGGTCGCCAAGCCCGCAGGCACAGTCTCGGCGGGCGTGAAGATGTTTGTCAGGATCAGGCCGGGGCAAATAGCATTGACCCTGACCCCGTCGCGCGCCAGTTCGGCGGCCGCCACGCGGGTCAAATGGATCACTCCAGCCTTGGCCACGGAATAGGCGATGGGGCCGGCCCCGGCCTGCATTCCTGCGATAGACGCAGTGTTGACAATAGCTCCACCACCGCGCGCCTTCATGTGCGGCAAGGCGTAACGCATACCTAGAGCCACTGAGCGAAGAAGCAGGGTCTGGCTTAGGTCCCACGCATCGCCGGTCATGTCTTCGAGCCGATTGGGGGAACCGCCGGCTCCGGCATTGTTGAATAAGATGTCCAGCCCGCCGAACCTTGCGACGGCAGCCGCCATCAGGGCTTCGATCTGGGCTTCGTCTTTGACGTCGCATTGTTGGTAAGCGACCGTCCCGTCATGACTTGCGGCCAGAGCAGCGCCGGCTGCATCATCGATATCTCCAACCATGACCCGAGCGCCTTCGGCGACGAAGCGTTCCACGGTGGCCAGGCCGATCCCAGAACAGCCCCCGGTGATGACGGCAATCTTGTCTTTCAGACGGTCCATTCGAGTTTCCTTAGCCAGTCGACCATTGATATTCGATACGCTCCATAATCGATAATCCGAATAGCGTCAGGCAAGGCTCTTCTAGCTGTCGCGACGTTTCTACGTGCCTCAAGTCTGTGGCATTTCTGCCCAGTTTCTGCCTCAAGCATTACACGGTTGTAATAAGAGCCCTTGACGTCGAGGTAAGACCAGCACAACCTCCCGACCAATAATATTAGTCACTCCGGTCAACGAGCCGGAAAAGGGGAGGCACAGGATGCGTCATAGAGTTCAACTCTTGGCGACCACGGCGTTGGTCGCTGCAATCTTCGCGGGTACTGCACACGCGCAGGGTTCCAATTCAAACACTATTGAAGAGTTGGTGATCACCGCTGAAAAGCGCGAGCAAAGCCTTCAGGACGTTCCGGTCGCCGTGACCGCCTTCACGTCTGAGAAACGCGACCTGATCGGCGTCAACACCATCGCCGACATGACCAACTTCACCCCGGGTCTGTCCTATTCCAGCCAGCTGGACCGCACCACCCTGCGCGGTGTCGGCCGGAACACCAACGTCCACGCCGCTGACGGCTCGGTCGCAATCTATAATGACGGCATCTACACCTCCTCGACCGTGTTGGCCGGTGCCAAGGGCCCGATCTTCACCGACCGGGTTGAAGTGCTGCGGGGCCCACAAGGCACGCTCTACGGCCGCAACTCCATCGGCGGCGCGATCAACATCCTCTCCAAGCGCCCGACGGAAGACCCCTATGCCGAGGTGCGCGCCACCTATGCCAACTACAATCGCAGCCTGCTCGAGTTCGCGGCCTCCGGCCCAACGCCGATCCCGAATGTGTACTATCGCGTGGCCGGCAACTGGGACAAGCAGACCAAGGGTTGGATTGAGAACATCGTTCCCGGGGTGCCGGACGAAGGCAATATCATTGACACCAAGATCCTTGAGGGCCAGCTCCAGTTCAAGTTTAACGACAACTTCGAAGGCTGGTTCACCCTGACCGGCATCAATTGGGACAATGGCGGAGGCGGGCCTGGCTCGCGCCAGTCATGGGCTCCGTCGCCCTATGCGACCTACCTGTCCGGCAACGGTGCGATCGTCTCAAACCCCGGCTATGCCTGCCGTCCCGGCCTGCCGGTCACCGCTGTGGTCAACGCCAATCCGCTGGGTTGCGTGAACCCGGCCGTTAGTGATCCGCGTAAGATCGCCAACTCCGTGCCCTATAAGGTCGCCCTGCGTGATACATTCATCTTCGCCAGTGAATGGATTTATCACATGGATACGATGGATCTGAAGTACTTGGCCGGTGGCACCAAGTATCACTATTACCTCACGGGTCCGACGCCGGCTGACGCTGTTGCCCCCGTGACCTCCTATACACTGACGGCCAGCCAAGGCGGCACGGTGGTTGCGGGCATCCCGGTCAACCCACGTTACGGTTTCGACTATCAGGAAGACGAGCGCTGGTTCAGCCACGAGCTTAACCTGTCCTCCACAGGCGACGGCGCGTTGCAGTGGTTGCTGGGTCTCTACACCTATCACGAGACCTATAATCAGCCGGTCTTCACCACAATGTTTGATCAGGCTCAGACGCAAGGTCCGTTCGCTTCGGCGGGCGTGCTCTGTTTCTTCACCGGCGGTGCCTGCGCTCCGAACCCGCTGCGCCGAATCTATGACGACCGTCCGCACCTAGATATTAAGTCGAACGCGGTATTCGGTCAGTTAGACTGGAAGATGAACGAGACTTGGAAAGCCACCTTCGGCCTTCGCTATTCCGAGGATCACAAGTATGGCGATGAGCGCGTGCGCGTCAACTGCTTCGGTCCTGCGGCTTGCGCCGGCAACCTGGCGATCATCGACCTGACTCAACCCTTCGCGGGTGTCATTGCCAACCCTACGGTCCCTGCCAAGGGCGTGGTTAGCGTCAACACCTATGACCCAGCCACGGGCTTTGCTCAGCGCAAATACGACTACACTTGGTCGGCAGTGACCGGCACCTTGGGCGTTCAGTGGGAGCCAGACCCCGACACCAACGCCTATGCCCGCTATAGCCGCGGCTATAAGGGCGGTGGCTTCCGGATCGGCATCGACACCTCGCTCGGCCTGACGCCAACCACCGACGCCGAACACGTTGACGCCTTCGAAATCGGCTTCAAGAAGACCTTCCCGGAGCTCAACCTGCAGACCAACGCAGCGCTGTTCTACTACAACTATAAGAACGCTCAGGTGCCGCTGACGGTCGCTCAGACCAATGGCGGTCTTGGCCAGGCCAATTCGATCTTCTACAATATCCCTGAAGCGATCAGCCAAGGGTTCGAGTTGGAGACCATCTGGCAACCTATCGATAACCTGCAGATCCTGTTCAATTACTCCTACAACGACGCCCACATCACCAACTCCCAGGGCACTATCGACCCGGCCGACCCGGCGGCGTTGGATCCTCAGGCTCGTCCAACCATTTCTGCGTTGGCTTGCTTCGCTCCCGACTACGGCCAAGTCGCCGGAGGGGCGCGCACCACGCCTTGTGC
>JANLPX010000253.1:0-2139 GCA_031367485.1 Alphaproteobacteria bacterium
GGCCCGGGTGATGCCGACATAGGCCAGGCGGCGTTCCTCCTCGAGGCCCTTTTCGCCGCTCTCATCCATGCTGCGCTGAGATGGGAAGACACCTTCCTCCCAGCCGGGCAGGAAGACCAGCGGGAATTCCAGGCCCTTGGCAGCGTGCAAGGTCATGATCTGGACGGCGTCAGCTTGCGGGCCGCGATCCATGTCCATCACCAAGGAAACGTGCTCGAGATAGGCCTGCAGGGTATCGAAAGCCCCCATGGACTGGACCAGTTCCTTCAAGTTCTCCAACCGAGTCTGGGCGGTGGGGGTCTTGTCGAGGCGCAGGGCATCGGTATAGCC
Organism: Alphaproteobacteria bacterium; assembly: GCA_031367485.1. Lineage (GTDB taxonomy): Bacteria > Pseudomonadota > Alphaproteobacteria > Caulobacterales > Caulobacteraceae > Phenylobacterium. Next base: position 331 of record JANLPX010000253.1, read on the forward strand.
GCTCTCCTCCAACACCTGTTCCATCAGCCGGGCATGGGCGACGGTGTCGGACTGGGCGCGCCAACGGTCCATATCGCGCAGGAAGTTGGCGAGGCTGGTGCGGGTGCGGGTGGCCAGCTCGTCGGTGAGCACGACTTCGCGCGCGGCGGTCATAACTGGGACGCCAGCCAACCGGGCCATCTGCAATAGCGTGGATACCGTGGTGTCGCCGATGCCGCGCTTGGGGGTGTTGACGATGCGCTCAAAGGCCAGATCGTCATCGGGGGACTGGATCAGGCGCAGATAGGCGTGGGCATCGCGGATCTCGGCGCGCTCGAAGAAGCGCGGACCGCCGACCACGGTATAGGGGATCGAGAGCAGGACGAAGCGTTCCTCGAAGGCCCGCATCTGGAACGAGGCGCGGACCAGGATGGCGATGTCGCGGTACTTGCGCGGTTCCTTTTCGGTGCCGCCTTTGCGGGCGCGTTCGATGTCGTCGGCGATCAGTCGGCTCTCGGCTTCGCCGTCCCAGACCCCGCGCACCGCGACCTTTTCGCCGCCGTTCTGTTGGGTCCAAAGCGTCTTGCCCAGGCGGCCCTTATTGGCGCTGATCAGGCCGCTGGCGGCGGCCAGGATGTGGCTGGTAGAGCGGTAATTGCGCTCAAGCCGGATCACCGTGGCACCGGGGAAGTCGCGCTCGAAGCGCAGGATGTTGTCGACCTCGGCACCCCGCCAGCCATAGATCGACTGGTCATCGTCGCCCACGCAGCAGACATTTTGGCTGGCCTGACCCAGCAGGCGCAGCCACAGATACTGGGCGACATTGGTGTCTTGATACTCATCCACCAGAATGTAGCGGAACCGGCGGTGGAACTCGGCCAGCACCTCGGGATGGGCCATGAAGATCGTCAGGTTGTGCAGCAGCAGGTCGCCGAAGTCGCAGGCGTTTAGCACCCGCATGCGGGCCTGATAGAGGGCGTAGAGCGCCTGGCCCTTGCCGGCGGCAAACTCACGGCCCTCGCTGGCGGGCAGGCGCTCTGGCGTCCAGCCACGGTTCTTCCAGTGGTCGATAAGGCCAGCTAGGGTCTTGGGCGTCCAGCGCTTGGCGTCGATGTTCTCAGCTTCCAGCACCTGTTTGATCAGACGTTCCTGGTCGTCGGTATCTAAGATGGTGAAGTTGGATTTCAGACCCACCAACTCGGCATGGCGACGCAGGATCTGGGCGGCGACCGAGTGAAAGGTGCCAAGCCAGCGCAAGCCCTCAGCCTGGGGGCCGATGATGTGGGTGATCCGCTCACGCATTTCGCGCGCGGCCTTGTTGGTGAAGGTAACGACCAGCAGTTCCCACGGCTTGGCCTTACCGGTGGCCAGGATGTGGGCCAGCCGCGTGGTGAGCACCCGGGTCTTGCCGGTGCCCGCGCCAGCCAGCACCAGCACCGGGCCTTCGGTGGCTTCAACGGCTTGGCGCTGTTCGGGGTTTAGGCCGTCGAGATAATCTGGCCCACGAACGCGCGCGAGATCGCTGATGCGCGGGGCAGGGGCGTTGTCGAATGAGTCGGGAAAAGACATTGGAACATATGTAGCACGAAATGGATGGACGATGGCTACCGCTGGCCCGCAAACGCCAAGGCTGCCACACGGCAGGCCGAGGCGAGGGGACGTTCGTCGCGGCCTTGGTCCAGACGCGCGATGAGGGCGGCGAGGCTCAGGCCCTGGGCTGCCGCCATCGCGTCGAGCACCATCCAGAACTCGGGTTCCAGGGCCATGGAGGTGGCGTGGCCGGCCAGCAGGATGGAACGTTTGCGAAGTCTTGGCATTGTGGCGCTAGAG
>JANLPX010000325.1:0-12250 GCA_031367485.1 Alphaproteobacteria bacterium
GCCGAGCTGGCATCGATCAGCCCTCGATCAAAGAAGACCCAACCTGGCCAATCCATAGCTGTCTTCCGGTCGGATAGAGCCATCTCAACGGCACGTCGCGCAAAGGCCGCCCCATCGACCCAGGGCAGCGCGTGCCCTTCCCGTGCGAGTTCTTCCCGCACGATCCGACGACCTGGCTCTTCGACGATGTGGTGCCCGCGAGTTTGAAGCTCAGCGAGCAAGGTGGACTTGCCGCCGCCGGAACATCCCGACAGCAGCACAAAGCGGTCACTCATCGGTTCTCATTCTTGTGGGTAAGCCAGCTAGGCCCCTGATGCCGTGCGTTCCTTGCTGGCTGGGAAGAAGACGTCGGCGGCGTGGTCGGCGACGTCTTGGGCGGTGTAGGGCTTGCCAGGGTTGAAGCCGCCAGTTTCCATCATTTTGATCTCGCGCACGCCGCGTTGAGAGACGCCGAGCACCTTGCCGGAGTGATCGGCAGCCAGGTCAGAGACCATGTAGAGCACGCCGGGCGCGATATTGTCGGGCAGGCTCATGGGGTCAGGCTCGCGGCCCACGCGACCGGGCAGATCAGCAGTCATTCGCGTGAAAGCCCCGGGGGCCAGGGCCATGACGCGGATGCCGTATTTGCGGCCCTCGATGGAGAGCACGCGCATGAAGCCGTAGATGCCGGCCTTGGCCGCGCCATAGTTGGACTGGCCGAAATTGCCGTAGAGACCAGAGCCCGACGAGGTCATGACGATGGTACCGGGCTTGCCATTGTCCTTCATCCATTTCCACACCGGCATAGTGCAGCAATAGGTGCCTTTGAGGTGGACCTTGACCACCAAATCCCAGTCGGCCTCAGACGTATTGGCGAAGGATTTGTCGCGCAGGATGCCCGCGTTGCAGACCAGGATGTCGATCTGGCCATAATGATCCAAGGCGGTCTTGGCGATATTTTCGCCACCGGCCATGGTGGAGACGTCGTCGCCGTTGGCCACAGCCTTGCCGCCAGCTGCGACGATCTCATCGACAACTTTCTGGGCCGCTGAGCGTGATCCGTCGCCAGATCCATCGCGGGCCCCGCCGAGGTCGTTGACCACAACAGACGCACCTTCTTTGGCGAAGAGTTTGGCATAGGCCTCGCCCAAGCCACCACCGGCGCCGGTAATGATGGCGACCTTACCGTCCAACAGACCCATGATCTCGCTCCCTATCCATTTTTTGCTTTGGAGAGATCATCCAACCGACCAAGCTCGGAGTCGAGGCCGGAGTTGGAAACTTTCTGCCGATCAGAATTGGGACTCTACATCGTCCACCAAACCGCTAACGTCGAAAGCGACCGCCGAACCAACGCGCGGCGCCAGGGGAGTGCGTACCAGTGTCAGAGCCAAAGACCACCGTGGAGACCCACGGCACCGCCGCCATCGTCGATTCAGCGATTGATGGGGAGCTTGGCGGCGACGGCAAGCTGACCCGAGGCGGCGCGTCATGGTCGCTGTTTGAGGGCGCGCGCAACCCGTACATCATCCTAGTGACCATCTACATGTTCTCACCCTATGTGGCGTCGGTCATGGTCGGCGATCCCGTCAAGGGACAGGCGGTGATCTCGCAATGGAGCCAGTATCAAGGCTGGATCGTGATGGCCACGGCGCCTCTATTGGGTGCCTCTATCGACCAACTGGGACGGCGCAAGCTTTGGCTTGGCCTAATCGTGGCAGCGATGGTGCCGATGATGGTGGCGCTGTGGTGGGCGAAACCTGACCTCAGTGGCCTATCGATCTTCACCACCATGCTGCTGATGATGTTGATCGGCATCGGGTTCTCGTTCTCTGAGGTTTTGCACAATTCGCTGTTGATCCGCGCAGCCGGCATGAAAGGGGCGCACATCGCCTCGGGACTGGCTTTGGCGCTCGGGAACCTGTTCTCGGTCTTTGCGCTCGGCTTTACGGCCTGGGCCTTTGCTCTGCCGGGCAAGGTGGACTGGGCCTGGGTGCCCAAACAGCCGTTGTTTGGCCTGAGCACCGCGACCCATGAGCACGAGCGGGTGGTAGCCCTAATGGCAGCGGGGATTTTCGCTGTAGGGGCGCTGCCGCTGTTTCTATTTACGCCAGACGCTGAGGCCTCGGGTATCCCGGTGCTGAAGGCATTCCGCAACGGCGCGCGCCAACTCTGGACCATGGTCACCACGGTGCGCCAACACAAAGACGCCGCCATCTATCTCGGTAGCCGGATGTTCTTCGTCGACGGCATGAATGCCGTGCTGACCTATGCCGGGATTTACGCCATCGGGGTGATGAAATGGCATGCCCTTGAGATGCTGGGCTATGGCGTGATCCTGTCGATCTTGGCGGTATTTGGCGGCTATGTCGGGCGCTGGATGGACGCAGGTTTAGGTCCGAAGAACTCCGTGCGCGTGTCGATCTTCATGTCGATCCTGGGGATCATTGGGTTCTTGGGCATGGCGCCTGATCGCATCCTCTATTTCTGGCCCTATGACGCCATCACCGCCGCCCCCGTTTGGAATGGTCCGATCTTTCGCACCTGGCCGGAGGTGATCTTTCTGTTGATCGGGTTCAACAATGCGATCTTTATCACCGCGCAATACGCCTCTGCGCGTACGCTTCTGACACGACTGACACCGCCAGCCCAAACGGGGGCCTTTTTCGGCGTTTATGCTTTGTCTGGCGTGGCGACTGGGTGGTTGGGTCCCATGATGGTCAATCTAGGGACGAACCTCACCCATACCCAGCAGGGCGGGTTTGCCACCATCATCATCCTGTTGGTGCTGGGCTTCATCGGCTTGATGTTTGTACGCGGAGGGGGTCGCCAAGTCGACTGACACCTTCCCAGCAGGTCGTGCTGGCGCTAATCCCCTTCGCATGCAGTTTTCGGCCATGCTCAATGCGCCTTGGCGAGATCCGGCAGAGGTCTTAGCGACCTTTGCCGAGGAACCCTGGACGATTGGGTTCTTGTCCGGTGGCGGTGGTGAGCGGGCAAGATGGTCGTATCTCGCCCGAGACCCTGACGCCGTTCTGGTGGTACCGCGAGATGGCGGACTAAATCCTTTCGCGGCTTTGAGCCGACTGGCTGGAACCTCCTCCCAGGTGATTGCGGAAGGTCCGCCGTTTCAAGGCGGCATTGCCGGCTTGGCGACTTATGAGTTGGGCGATCGGGTTGAGTCCTTGGGGCTAGGTGCCATGCGGGATTGGCCTGACCTTGCGGTGGGTCATTACCCAGGCGTGTTGGCCTTTGATCATGCGAGGCGTCGGGTCTTGGCCATTGGTCGAGGCGAGAGCCAAGACGCTGCAGCTCAAACTGCGCATTTGGTGCTCGAGTGGCTGGAAGCTCCTCGCCCAGACCTACCCTCCGGAAGACTAGCGCGCGACGTGATTGCCACGGACGGCGTTGATTACGAATCCGTCGTGGCCGGTATCGTAGCCCGCATCGGGGCGGGCGAAATCTTCCAGGCCAATATCGCGCGGGTCTGGAGTGGGCGACTGGAGCCGGGCAGGTCGCCGGGCGATCTTATGCACAGGCTGGCTCGTCAGAGCGTCGCACCCTTCGCCGCCTACCTGCGGCTGCCGGGCCGGGCCGTCGTTTCGAATTCTCCAGAGCGGTTTGTTCAGGTGGACGCGGCTGGGCGCGTGGAAACTCGACCGATCAAGGGCACGCGGCCTCGCGGGCGCTGCGAAGAGGAAGATCGGCGACTAATCTGCGACCTTGCGAGATCTGCTAAGGACCAGGCCGAGAACCTGATGATCGTGGATCTGATGCGGAACGACATTGCGCGGGTCTGTGTGCCAGGCAGCGTACAGGTACCAAGCCTTTACGCCATTGAGACATTCAGCAATGTCCACCATCTGGTCTCCACCGTGACCGGGCAACTGGCGGCGGGCAAGACGGCCATTGATCTGCTGCAGGCCGCGTTCCCGCCGGGCTCAATTACCGGCGCACCCAAGGTTCAGGCGATGAAGCTAATTGCCCAGTTGGAGCCGCCGCGCGGACCCTATTGCGGCGCGATGTTTTGGGCCGGTTGCGACGGGGCCTTTGATAGCAGCGTCCTCATCCGTACCGTGAGTTTTGAGGAAGACGTTGAGGGTTGGCGGTTTGAGGCTAGGGCGGGTGCCGGAATTGTCGTGGAGAGCGACCCCGCCTCGGAACGGCTAGAGACGGAGGCTAAGATCGGGTCACTGCTCCGCGCACTAACCGAGGCAGCGGCGTGATCGATCTTTATGATCGCGGGCTTTTGTTGGGTGACGGCTTGTTTGAGACCATCTTGGCGGTTGACGGGGTATTTGATCATCTCTCGGCCCATCTCGAGCGGATGGCGGCAGGCTGCGTGACATTGGGTCTCCCGAGGCTGGACCTCGCAGAAGCAGCGCGGGTGGCACAGGCGGCGTTGGGTGAATATCCCGTCGGTCGCGTGGCGATCCGACTGACCCTCACGGCGGGGTCCGGAGGTCGGGGGTTGGACCGGCCCGAGCAGCCGAGCCCGCGTCTCTTTGCGACCGCGAGCCCCTCGGCCAAACCCGTCGGCCCCGCGCGTCTGATGATTTCGAGCCTGCGTCGCAACGCCGACTCACCGATCTGCCAAGTTAAGTCGCTATCCTATCTGGAGAGTGTTTTGGCACGACGCGAAGCGCGTCTTACCGGTGCCGATGAGGCCCTGCTTCTGAACCATCGCGGCGAGATCGCCTGCGCCAGCGCGGCCAATGTGTTCTGGTGGAGCAATGAGACATTGAAGACCCCTGCCCTATCCTGTGGGGTGCTGGCTGGGATCGGGAGACGCAGGGTCTTGGACCGGGCGCGCGACCTAGGTCTTGCGACGCAGGAGGTCTGTGAGCCGAGGGAAGCGCTGGATCAGGCTGATCTGATATTTCTGACAAACAGTCTGATTGGTGTTCGCCAAGCTTATGTCGCGGATTATTGCGGCCACCCTCTGGTCGCCCACCTATCGGAGGCTTTTACCGACTAGGCTGCCTCGGCCAGTTCCGGCGCGCCGACGGGGGCAGGCCAACGCACCGCCTCAGCAAGGAGTTCGGGACCCGCATAGCCACGCAGACTAGCGCGCTGTGGGCTGGAATTCAGCTCTTCTGGCGTGAGCAAGAAGCCTAACATCCGAGCCCGAGCACCTAGGCTGGTGCGCGAGGTCAGGATGGAGAGGGCCGGGGCCAGGATCAGAGGCAAAACGATAGGGGAGAACACTAAGAAGAGGTCAGGTCGTGCCAGCAGCGCGGCGGCGAACACCATGCCCGCGCGGAGTTCCCACGCGTGGAAGGCGCAAGCCTGCGACCAGCTCCAGCGCGCGGCCTCCCGCTGTTGGGTGGTCCAACCGGAGTCTTTACCCATGAAGATTTGGATGAGCATCCGCGTGTGGCTGACCATCATCATCGGGGCCATGACCATCGACATGACCATTTCGAGCGCGACGCCCCTGGCGACCGCCGTGGAGCCGCCGAAAGCCTGGCGCTCTTCCTGGCGGATCATGACGAGCAGGCTGCCCAGCAATTTAGGGCCAAACAGCAACAACCAGGTCAGGGCAGTCATCCAGATCAACGCCATGCCGTCATGGCGCGGCAGGACGATGGTGCGCCAACCGTGAAGGGTCGCAATTTCCTCAAGCTTGGGGGCCGTTTGGAATTGGATCACCAGCCCAGTCAAAAGCGACATGAACCACAGCGGCGAGGCCCAGTAGGCCAAGATGCCGATTACCATCTGCAGCCGACTCATACCGTGCAGGCCAGGGGCCAACAGCAGTTGAATATGCTGCATATTGCCCTGACACCAGCGACGGTCGCGGCTCATGAAGTCCTGCAAGGATGGGGGGGTTTCCTCGAAACTGCCGTCCAGGGCAGCCGTGAGGTGCACACCCCAGCCGCCGCGCCGAAGCATCGAGGCCTCCACCACGTCATGGCTCATCACATGTCCGCCAAACGGCTTGCGGCCCTTTAACACTGGCAGACCGCAGCACTGTGCAAAGGCGCGTACCCGTACAATGGCGTTATGGCCCCAATAGCTGGACTCTGATCCCGACCACCAGGCCAGACCGGCACCAGCCACGCGGCCGTAGAGGCGAACGCCGAATTGTTGGGTTCGCGCATAGAGGCTCTTGGCCTCAACGATGATGGGCGTGGTTTGGATTAGGCCTAGGTCAGGCTTGCGCTCCATGGCCTCAACCAGATGGCAGATCGTTTCGCCGGTCATGGTGCTGTCGGCGTCGAGGATCAGCATATGCTCATAGGCAGCCCCGAATTTCCGCACCCAGTCGGAAATGTTCCCGGCCTTGCGTTCGGCATTGTCGGCGCGGCGGCGGTAATAGGGGCGGCAATGGGAGGTCAGGCGAAAGACCTGAAAGCAATCCCACTCTTGATCAGCGACCTGATCGCGCGTCGTGTCCGAGAGAACGAAGATGTCGAAACTGCCCTGCGCGCCCAGAGTGCTCAATGAGCGCTCAATCTTACCAAGGCGCGCGAAGGCGGCGGCAGAGTCTTCGTTGTAGAGCGGCATCAATAGTGCGGTGCGGCTGGTCGGCTTGCGCGGCGTCGCGGAGAAGCCGAGGTCATCGCCACCTTGGCGACTTAGGTTCAGGGCAAACCCGATCAAGGCGCTGACGAACCAGCAGGAGATTGGCAGGGTCAAGGCACCAAACAGGGTCAGGGCCAACATCTCTAGGCCCGAAAGCCCATCCTCAGCATAGATCCGCGCAGGGGTCAGGAAGGCCAGCCCGGCCAAAATGATCGAGCACACCAGAACCAAGGCCCGGCGCGAGACAATATGGGTCGGCGAAGTCGAAGGCCGCGATCGGGTCGATCTACCCGCCACAGTCTGGCGCGGCATAGCCAGAGGCGCAGGGCTCGGAAGCCATTCACGAACCTCAACTAAAGTTGAAGAACTCCCATTCCGGTCAATCCGAACCGCCAGATTGCTCATGCCGTCCAACGAACTCACCGCAGTCCCGCCATCTGTCCGTCGCTAAGTCTGAGCCCCGGCTCAAAACGCGATCACAAAAGCGTTATGCTGCATTGCAGCGGCTTCGCGCAAGTTCTGAGTTGGAACCGTGAAAAAATAACGAAAAGCAGTGCAATATAGCGACAGCTTCGAGCAATCCCGATCATCTCACCGCGATCACAAGTTCGCGAGGAATTCAGGTCGAGGTGGTATCCGACTGCCCGCGCATCAGGGCTAGGAGCCGCCGCTCCAGGGCGTAGGCGGCTACACCGGTCCAGCCGACCAGAATGATCGCGAAGGCGCGCTCCCACCAACCGACATTGGTGTCGTTGACCAAGCCTTTGAATATCAGGTGCTTAGTCAACACGGTCAGAACCGCCATAGCGACAAAAACTACCAGCAGAAACCGGCGCAGCGGGCGCATGTCCGGCACCCGTGCCAAGCCCCAGAGCAGCAATAGCGGCGCGAGTTGGATGCCTAGGCCCAGATTAATCGCCAAATGGCGCGGATCTGGCCAAGGATACAAGCTCGCCACAATCATGCCAGCACCGGCTAGGCCAAAGGATAGGCTGATGAGGATTGCGGCAATTCGTGCGCCGCCGAGTGCTGAGACCGCAAAACCGAAACCCAGGCCTGCGATCATCGCGCCCAGTCCCGAGACGGTTACACCGCCATTAAATATCTGCGGCAGCCGGGCACCCGCCCCCCCCAGTTCGCTGAGATATTGGCGGGCGTGATTAAAGCCGGGATAGGTTAGTGTTGCTGCGGCCACGGCCAAGAAGGCGACAACCGGCGCGGCCATGCCAATCCTTAACATCCATCGGCGGCGGCGATAGAGCTTGGTCATGACTTGCCGCGCGCTGGTTTGAGCCCCCAAAGGGGACGGATCAGCTCGATCCTTCGCACGATCTCATAAACGAGCAAGCTGCCGCCCAGAGTTATAGATAGCAACAGGATCGCCTCCCAAATCGGCGGGACGCCTTGGAACTTTAAGACAAAAATTGCGGCGACCAGGATGGTCTGATGCGCGAGATAACAGGGGAAAACCGCGTCGGTCAGGTAGCGCAACAATGGGCCGTCGGAGGTCCTGAGATGGCGACTGCCAAACCCGAGGACAGCACAAAGCATGGACCACTGATCAAGGGCGAACATCGTGTTCTTGGCCAGGACATGGTGCGTGGGGTCTGGCGACCTCGCCTCTAGCGTCATCAGGGTGGTAAGGGCGGCCATGGCCAAGCTGAAGAACCCCCATCGGAGCCTCTCTAGGCGCTGCCAGAAGGGCTCCCGCAGAGCCAGTAGGAAGCCCAAGAAGAACACGCCGAACGACATGGCGTGATTGTACCAATCAGTCTCAAGGTGATTTGAAATCCCGTAGGTGGCGAACCAGAGTTGCCGAGCACCAAATAGGTAAAGTATCGGGCAGGCCAGTATCCCCCAGCCGGATAGTATTCTGGACAGGAGATCCTCGACGGCACGCAGCGCCGCTGGCCAAGCCGAAATCGCCAGCACGATGAGGCTATAGATCCCGATATAGAGCACGAACCAGAGATGGTTTAGCGGAACGCCGTCAGCCAAGCCACTTGGGCTAAACTCACTGATCCACCAAGCCACCAAGCCTTGCGACCAGGTTCCCTTATCCATCGCCTCCAACCAGGACTGAGGCGGCACCAGCACCAAAACGCCGAACAGGAAGGGCGGGACGAGGCGCGCCATTCGGACACGTGCGACTTCAAGTGGCGCACGGCGGCGGCTCATGAACCGCAAGGCCACGCCGGACACCAGAAACAACAGAGTCAAACGCCACGGATTGCTGGCCAAGACGAGATAGCGCAGGGGCTCGAACACATAGCGACTGTGCACGTGCCAGTCCCAGGGCGCATAGACGAGGCCGACGTGATAGATAATCAACAGCCCGAATGCGGCGACGCGTATCCAGTCAATATCGGCGCGGCGGGATGTATCTGACGGGCTCACGTCAGCCGCTATGCTGGGTCACTCGCAAATTGTCCATAATTCCGACGCCTGGGCTCAACCGAAATCCCGCGCGAGCTCGGCGCGCGTCGCGGGCGTTAACACCGCCAGGTGGGCGTAGCCCTCATGATCGCAACCGACCATGACTTGGACTGTGGGGTCGCGGAACACGGCCTTCTGGGGTGCCGTCAGTGGGAAGTGCAGGAAGTGAACCGACGAGGTTTTGCCGTCTTCGCGGGTACGCTCCACGTCGCCTTCGGGGATGGCATATACGCGATCGTTGCCGACTTGGATGAAAAGTCGGTCTTCGACACCGCCTAGGCGGGCCAGGGTCACGGCCCGACGAATTTCGTCTTCAATTTCGAACATCACGGTGGCGACCAGTTCGGAGCCCTGAGGGATCAGTGGATTATAAGCGGCCAATTCGTCAGCCACCTGAGCCTCACCGCCCTTTTCGATCAGTAGCATTTCCTGAATCTGGAACAGCATGGTGTCGAAGCATTCGAAGTAGAACGAGCAATAGGGGCCAAGGTCGATGCGGCGCAGGCGCTTGGTCGGCATTAACGCCTGGCGGCGATCCTTGCGGACCTTGGCGAATTCAGCGTCGGGGATGAGGTCGTCGCGGGTGATTTGTTTCAGTGTCACAGGCATATTCAAAGCGCTCCATAGGCGCGGGCTAAGATTTCGATGGGATGGGATTGGCGCGGGTTGAGCACCGCACCGGTTTCGACGGTGAGCATTTGACCCAAGTGTTTACAGGCCAGCGGACAGTCTGAGCAGAGCTCGGCTGAGCCTTTCTGCGCCACCTGCTTGGCGGCGGGCTTGCCAACCTTGACCGCCATAGGTCGGGTCTTCTTCATCACCCCGAAGGTGCCGCCGTGGCCCGAGCATCGCTCGACGATTTCCACCTTGGTGTCGGGGATTAGTTTCAGCATCTCGGCTGACTTCTGACCCATGTTCTGTGCCCGAGCGTGGCAGGCATGGTGCACTGTGACGCCACCTTCGACGGGGGTCAGGCCGGGTGCCATTCCAAATGTCTTGGAAAGGCCAACGACATATTCGCAGATGTCGCGGGTAGCCGCCGCGAGCTGGAGCACTGCATTGTTTTCCGGTAACAAAAGGGGCCATTCGAACTTCATCATCAAGCCGCATGAGGCGGTGAGCGCTGCGATCTCGTAACCCTGCTCGATATAGGGCGCGAAGGCCTTGGCGATTCGCTCGGCGCGACCGGCCACGTCGGAAAGATCGCCTGCCTCAAGCTGGGGCATGCCGCAGCACTCGGGATAGACCAGCACGGCCTCGACACCTTGTTTGGCGAGGACGCGGGCGGCCGCGAGCGCGGTATCGGGTTGGTTATAGTCGACGAAGCAGGTGGCATAGAGGGCGACCTTGCGCTGGCCGAAGGCGGGGCCAGCGGGGTCCGGGGCGATGGGGGCCTTGAGTAGATCGGTTGCCGTTTTGGCATGGTATTGCGGCAGCTCAACCTCAGCATCGATCTGGGCGATGGCGTCGAGCAGTTTGCGCAGGGGGGTATTCTTGCGGGCGGTCGCCCAGTTGGCGAGGCCCGCGACAGGCTTGACCAGCTTGCCGTTGCGGTCGGTCATGCCCAGCTGATCGCGGACGAAATGCTTCTCACCGGCCCGCCGCTTGGCAGCGCGGTAACGCAGGATCAGGTGGGGGATGTCGATGTCGAATTCGTGCGGCGGCACATAGGGGCACTTGGTGAGGAAGCACATGTCGCAGAGCGTGCAGGCCTCATCGACCTTGCCATAGTCGCTCTTGGCCACGCTATCGAGCTCACCGGTCTTGGACTCGTCGATCAGGTCGAACAGCTTGGGAAAGCTGTCGCACAGATTGAAGCAACGGCGGCAGGTGTGACAGACATCAAACTGACGCTCCATCTCCTTCTCGACCGCAGCGATGTCATAATAGGCCTCATCACGCCAGGCGATGGGATGGCGAAAAGGCGCGGCAAGGCTGCCCTCGCGGGCGGTCGTTTTCGGACTTTCGTCCATGCGACATCTCCGATGGGTATCCTTCTCCCCCCGCGGGAGAAGGTGTCGGGCGAAGGCCCGACGGATGAGGGGTCGCAATCCCCTCGACGCTCACATACTGCGGTACTTTTTGTAGGTCTGCTCAATCCCTCATCCGACCTTGCGCAGCAAGGCCACCTTCTCCCGCAAGGGGAGAAGGTGCGCAAAGGACGGCCAGCGAAATCGCAAGCCGTTCAATGTCGTCTTAGTCCATAGTTTCGAGCGCGCGGGTGAAGCGGCCGGCGTGGGACTTTTCGGCCTTGGCCAAGGTCTCGAACCAGTCGGCGATTTCGTCGAAGCCTTCGTCACGCGCGGTGCGGGCCATACCAGGATACATATCCGTATATTCGTGGGTCTCGCCGGCGATGGAGGCTTTGAGGTTCAGCTCGGTGCCGCCGATGGGCAGGCCAGTGGCGGGATCGCCGACAGCCTCCATGAATTCGAGGTGGCCGTGGGCGTGGCCGGTTTCACCTTCAGCGGTGGAACGGAACACGGCGGCGACATCATTGTAGCCTTCGACATCGGCCTTTTGCGCGAAATAGAGATAGCGGCGATTGGCTTGGCTTTCGCCGGCAAAAGCGTCTTTCAAGTTCTGAAGGGTCTTGCTGGTCGCGAGGCTCATGGTGTTCTCCCAGGTTTGATGCAGGACGTCTGACAACGGCTTAGCGCGCCTGGTGAAATAGACCCAATCAAAATATTCTATGTCGTCCATAGATTGGATCGATACCTTGACGTGGACGATGCGAAATGCGGATTTGGCTCATGCAAGTGACGCTTCGCGCCCAGCTCTATCGTGACCCGCAAGCCTATCAGCAAGAGCGGCACGCAGTGTTCGCCGCTGGCTGGCAATTTCTGGGTCACGAGAACGAGGTACCCAAGAACGGCGACTATTTGGCCGGCGATGTGGCGGGCTGGCCGGTGGTCGCGGTGCGAGGTTCCGAAGGAACCCTGCGTGGATTCCACAATGTCTGCCGCCATCGGGCCGGGCCCTTGGTGATGGACGGCGCGGGGCATTGCGGCCAGGAGCTGACCTGCAAATATCACGGTTGGCGCTACGCCCTGGACGGCCGACTGCGCAGCGCGGTGGATTTCGGCGCGGCGGAGGATTTCGATCCGCGGGAATTTGGGTTGCACCCGGTGCGTCTGGAAATCTGGCGCGGCTTCCTCTTCGTGAACATCGACCAGAAGGCCTCGCCGCTGTCGGACTTGGTCGCGCCGCTGGAAGCACCCTTCGCGGCCCACGACGTGAGCGTCGCGCCAGCCACACTGCGCCGCAGCCATGTGCTGGACTGCAACTGGAAGACCTATGTGGAGAA
>JANLPX010000348.1:0-9085 GCA_031367485.1 Alphaproteobacteria bacterium
AGTTCCATTGCCGTGGTGCACATCGAAGTCCACCACAGCGACTCGCGAGAACCCAGCCTCTTGGGCGACCCGTGCGGCAACAGCGATATTCGAGAAGATGCAAAATCCCATGGGTTTATGAGGTTCAGCATGGTGGCCGGGAGGTCGAACCGCGCAGAACGTCCGGTCGCCCCGGCCAGCAGCCATATCGCGAACAGCTTGCGTAACCGCACCGGCCGCACGACGCGCTGCACTAAGACTCCCGGGTGACATGACCGTATCGGAGTCTAACCTCAAACGCCCCTGGCTCGGAGCTGAGCCGAACACCGCATCGACATAGGCGTCGACGTGAACCCTCTTGAGATCAGACGTCTCGACCATAGGTGCAGAGCGGCGTTGCAGGTGCAAATCCGACGCGTCAGTCAGGGCGTCGAGCACGCTGCGTAATCGCGCTGGCTTTTCCACGTGTCGCTCACCCGGCAGGTGGTCGAACATGTCATCATGTGTATAGAGACCGATAATCATGTTCCAAACCTAATACGCGCCGTGGTTAACTCGACTCTAACGCATTGAATGCGTGTGTCACTTTGCCACAACGCTTAAAGTTTATCAGCGAAGTCCATGACCGAATATACCCTACGCCGCGCCACACTCGCAGATGCAGAAGCCCTTTCAGACATCGGTGCCGCGACCTTCATAGAGACCTTCTCGCACCTCTATCCGGAGACTGACCTGAAGTTATTTTTGCCCTCAGCCTATGGTCTCGACCGCACAATCATAGATCTCAAAGACCCTACCAAAGCCTCTTGGTTGGTGGAGGAGAACGACATTGTAGTGGGCTATGCGAGCGCCGGACCCTGCGATTTGCCGCATGAAGACGTCTCTGGCCGCTCATTAGAGCTCAAGCGATTTTACCTGCTCAAGAGACATCAGAATGGTGGGATCGGCCATCGTTTATGGGGCCAGGTCTTGGACTGGATGACTGCACAGAGCCCCATCGACCTATGGATCGGCGTTTGGTCTAAAAACTATGGTGCTCAACGCTTCTACCTCCGAGAAGGTTTTGCGAAGGTCGGCGAGTACGGGTTCAAGGTCGGCAGCACCATTGACCACGAATACATATTGCGCCGGGTGGGTTAGATTTTCTATCAGCAGGCAAATTTCAGTGCCTAAATTGCGGACAAATCATCTCCTCGCGCCTTTTTTGAGACAAATATTGCCGTAATTTAACGCGAGAACATTTGACGCAGGGAGCCAAGTTTGCGAGCTTAGCTGCAATCATCGTCGTATCTATTGAGCGCCGGGTGTGATGCTAAAAATCGGATATGTGCGACTGCGTGATATGCGCTCAGCCGAGGACACCGCCGACCTAATGGCGCACGGATGCCAAGTCGTGCGCGCTGAGGAACCGTGCTTCCCCGGCGACCCTGAAAGCGAGACCTTGAACTCCATTTTGGATTTCATCGGCATAGGCGATCAACTGGTTGTAACGCGGCTTGAACACTTGGGAAATTCGACCATGGAAATCCTCTCAGTGCTAGACCGGTTGGATCTGCGTGAGGCTGAACTGGTGGTGATCAAACCTTTGATCAGCAGCCGCGGCGTCGGCGGGGATGCACTGCGCGCTGCGCTTGGTGCTGTGAGGGCCTTGGATTCCGCTGGCTTCCGACGCCGCCCTCGAAGCCAACCCGCTGAGGCTGGCGATATTCGCGCGCTTCAGGCCAGCGGTTTGGGACCTGTGGAAATAGCCCGCAAACTCGGGGTTTCCCGAATGACGGTATGGCGCAAGCTCAAGATTGTTGAAGCCTAGAGTCTTGAACGCAAAATGCGTTGCCTTCCGGGTCGAGCATAACTGTGTGACCCTGGTGGTTGTCGCGCACCTTGGCACCTAGGTTCACGAGTCTTGCAACTTCAGCTGGGCGAAGCTCTCCGACAATATCCAGATGGATGGCTCCCCCCCCTCTGCCAACGTCGCGAAATGTTTGAAAACAAAGGCTGGGTCCAGGGCCATCAACCATCACAGTTGGGTCCGTCTCCGGCGTCAAGCCAAGACGGGCTAACCGGGCGACCTCGTCGTCGTCATAGGCACGAACGGCATATCCGTCTAACGTTGCGGCCCAAAAGCGGGCCAACTTGGCCGGGTGGACTGCGTCCACCACGATCTCTTTAATCTTCGCCATCTTCTCAGATTCCAATAGCTTCCAGGCTGGACATCACGCCCGTCCCACCCCATCCTGACAAATCAAACAACTGTTCGTCCCGCAAGGCTGTTCGCCCATGTTCATGCGCTTCTTCACCGAGCTTCGCGAAGCCAAGGTTCCTGTGTCCTTGAAGGAATACCTCATGCTGATGGAAGGCATGGACAAGGGCGTCATCGGCCGCAGCGTCGACGAGTTCTACTTCCTCTCCCGCGCGGCCCTGGTGAAGGACGAAAAAAACCTCGACCGTTTCGACCAGGTGTTCGGTCACGTCTTCAAGGGCCTGGAAAAGCTTGAGGGCCTGGGCATGCCCGACATCCCGGCCGAGTGGCTCAAGCGTCTGTCCGACAAGTTCCTCACAGACGAAGAGAAGGCCCAAATCGAAGCCATGGGCGGCTTTGACGCTCTTATGAAGGCGCTGGCTGAGCGCATGAAGGAGCAGGCCGAAGAGGGTGACGGTGATGGCGACGGCAAGGGTAATCGCGGCTCACGCCCCGGCGGCGATCAACCCTTCGGTGCCAACGGCTACCACCCCGAAGGTATCCGCATGGGCCAAGAAAAGAGTCGGCACGGCAAGGCGATCAAGGTCTGGGACAAGCGCGAATACAAAAACCTAGATGACAGCGTCGAGCTGGGCACCCGCAATATCAAGGTGGCGCTGCGCCGTTTGCGCAAGTGGGTACGGGACGGATCGGCCGACGAATTGGATATGGACGGCACCATCCAAGGCACGTCGGAGAAGGGCTATCTGGACATCCAGATGCGCCCCGAGCGACGTAACAAGAACTCCGTCCTGATCTTCTTCGATATCGGTGGATCGATGGATAGCCACATCAAGATCTGTGAGGAGCTGTTTTCCGCCGCCCGCTCAGAATTCAAGAACATGGAGTTCTACTACTTCCACAACTGCCTCTATGAGTCGGTTTGGAAGGACAATCGGCGCCGCCATGCCGAGAAGCTCAACACTATCGACGTGCTGCACAAGTTCCCCAAGGATTACAAAATCATCTTCGTCGGCGACGCCACCATGAGCCCCTATGAGATCACCTATCCGGGTGGCTCCGTGGAGCATTGGAACGAAGAAGCCGGCGCGATCTGGATGGACCGTGTGGGCCATATCTTCAACAAGGTGGTTTGGCTCAACCCCACCGCCGAGCGTCACTGGGACTACACGCCCTCGATCGAAGTGATGCGCCAACTGGTCGGCGACCGTATGTTCCCGCTGACCCTGGAAGGTCTGGAAAAGGCCATGAAGGAACTGGCCCGCTAGTTCTGTTGCGGTCTTGTAGCGAAGGCCTAAGCTCCTTCAACGCTTGAAGGATTCGTCCCCGTGACTGAACTCGCCCCCGAACCGGAGACCACCGAAGCCGCCACCAAGGCGGCGGTCTTCGCCTCGGCTGAACGGTTGTTCGCACTCAATGGCTTTCAAAACGTCTCGGTTCGCGACATCACCGCAGATGCCTGCGTCAATCTGGCCTCGGTGAACTATCACTTCGGTTCCAAAGACGCTCTGCTGTTTGAAATCTTCCGCAGGCGGACCGGTGAACTCAATCGCGAGCGGGCCCGCATGCTGCACGAGGCCAGCGATCGCCATCACGGTAAACCGCCCGTCCGCGACATTCTGGAGGCCCTATTCGCCCCGCCCCTACGCTGGGCTTTGCCTGACAATGACCGGCGCATCTCCGTCCAATTCATCATCCGCGCGCGCAGCGAGGGCACGGCTGAAATGCGTGAGGCCTTGACCACTGACGTCAGCCATCTCGCTCGTTTTGCCGACGCCCTGATCGCCAGTTGCCCCACCCTACCCCGCGAAACCGTCTATTGGCGGCTGCACTTTGCCCTGGGCATGGTCCACAACAACCGCTTTGCCGAGTTTGACCGCCTCCACGCGCTCTCGGACGGCCTCACCCGAGAGGGAGACATTGAGGGCCTGCTGAAGCGCATGCTCGACTTCGCAGAGGCTGGGTTTCTGGCTTAGTGGCGATGACGCCAAAACTCGCCCTGCTGCTTTGCCTATTCGCAACCTGGGTTTCGTCGTCACCGCAGGCTAAACCAGCCCCGTCGAACCTCCCAGAACCGGTCACCCTGCAAGGCTATGACGGCGACGCCATGGAACCCTTCATAACCCGCGACGGAGAGTATCTGTTCTTCAACAACCGAAATGGCCCGAAGGATCAGACAGACCTGCACTGGGCCCAGCGCATCAACGATCTTGCCTTTCGCTATAGCGGGCGGGTCCACGGGGCCAATAGCGCAGAGCTCGACGGCGTGCCGTCCATGTCGGCCGCAGGCCGCTTTTGCCACATCTCGACGCGCGCCTATCGCGAGACGCTGGCCACCGTGTTTTGCGGAATTTGGCGCGAGGGTCGTCTGACTGGGTCCACACTCCAAACCAAAGCTAGTCCTCACGTCCCCGGTGAACTGATCTTCGACGCCGAAATATCTGCATCCGGCGACACCCTAATTGTGGCTCAAGGCCGGTTTCGAGGCGGCGGGTTTCCGCAAACAGCAGACCTGCGCCAAGCCCGATGGAACGGTGTCGAGTTCATCCTGAGCCCTGATGACGACCGCCTGTTCGCGCGACTGAACACCAGAGCCCTGGAATACGCACCAGCCCTGTCAGCCAATGGGCTGACCTTGGCCTTCACGCGACTGGAGGGAAACGGACTCTTCCCGCGCTCAAGCCTTTGGCTAGCAAGGCGCAAAACCGCAAACGAGCCCTTCGGCGTCCCCACCCAGATCAAAGCCGATCAAGGGTTTGCCGAAGCACCCACCTTCTCGGCCGATGGTACTATGATCTATGACCACCGGCGGATCGCCGGGCGGTATTCGATCTGGCGCGTACGAGTCCCTTAGATGGCGCGGCGACGGCTCAGGAACAGGATTGCTACCCCGGCTAGCGGCAAGAATATCGATCCCCCGGGCACCGGCGTCAGCGGCCAGTCTTTCACGCCAAACCCTTGGATCCCCAGCCAGATAAGTCCTGCAAAGATCAGATTCGGCAGGGCGTGAGCCACCGCCGCAGCCAACCAGGTTTTAGCTCGCTCTCGCAGCATGGTCAGCAGCTCGCGATAGACCACGCAGGTGATTATGAAGGTAAGGATATTCGCAGCCGACGCCGCTTCAAGATCGGGGAACAAGCCCACCTTGAAATAGGTCGGAACCAGGTGCCAACATGCCCAGACCAACCCCAGGAACATCACGCCCAGCCGTCGACCGAACGCCTTGACTGCTAGCGCAAGTCCGCCCGCCGCCCAGCCCAGCTCCTCAAGCACGCTAGTCAGCAGCGTCGTGCCAAGCGCAGTACCCAAGACCTCCGGTGCCAGGGACGGTCCGCCAAATCGCGTGTGGCCGCTCAACATGGCGATCGCCACCGAGGCTACCAGGATGGCCAAACTGACGGCGGCCGCGATCCACACTCCTCGCCAGACCGGCTTAGTCCCCCGGTCACCCGTCCCCCAATTGAGCAACAAGCCCATGATCGCCGGGCTGGTGATCATGATCAGCTTGCCAAGGTCACGGGTCTGGACCTCCGACTGCGACATCAACCATGCTGGGACCCCCAGCACAAAGGCGCAGAAGAAGAGGAACTTGAGCTTCGCCGTCATCAGGCCCACTCGCCGGCCACGTACCTATCGCGCAACACAAATTTCTGGATCTTGCCCGAACCCGTTAGCGGCCAAGCCTCAAGGCTTATCCAGTGGGCAGGCGTCTTGGGCCCCGACAGGTTCGCCCGGCAGTGCGCGCGCAACGCACCGACATCCATCACCGCCCCTGCCGATGACCGCACGAAACAGACTACAATCTCGCCCCACTTCTCATCGGGAACGCCCACCACCGCCACCTCGGCCACATCAGGATGTTCCAGCAGGATATTCTCGATCTCTGCGGGGAACAGGTTCTCGCCGCCGCGAATGATCATGTCCTTCACCCTCCCCGTCACCCTGACGAAACCGCGATCATCCATGGTGCCAAGATCGCCGGTATGTAACCATCCCTGCGCATCGATGGCTGCAGCAGTGGCAGTAGGGTTGTCATTGTATTCCACCATCAGACAGTAGCCCCGCGCGCAGATTTCACCGATCACCCCGACCGGAACGGCTAGGTTGGTTGCCGGGTCGCGGATCGAGATCTCGGTTTGCGGCAGCGCTTGGCCAACGGTTTCGCAAAGGTCTTCAAAAGGGTCGTCCGGGCGCGTTTGGGTGAGCACCGGCGATGACTCCGTCTGCCCATAGACCGTGGAAAACTGACACCCAAAGGTGGTCTTCACCCGCCGGATCAGCTCCGGGGGCACCATAGACCCACCACTGATCGCCACTTGGAGTGACGACACATCGCGCGGCGTGGTGGCCAGGGATTCCAGAATGGCTACAAACATCGTCGGCACGCCGAAGATCATTTCGACCTTCTCGGTCTCGATAATGGCTGTCATCTTCGGCGGATCGAACAGCGCCGAGAGGATCGTTCGGCACCCAAACTGCACCGACCCCAATAGTGAGATTGAACAGCCTGCCGTATGGAACATCGGCATATAGACAAGGCTCGTCCCACCCCTGGCGACCTTAGCCCGCTCAAAGGTCAGCCGCGAATTATTGACCAATCCCAGATGCGGAAGGACGGCGCCCTTGGGAAACCCCGTGGTGCCGGAGGTGTATTGGATCTGTACTGGATCGGTGGGTACTACTGTCGGCAGTTCCGCCGGTCGCGCGCCGTGGGCGTAGAGCTCATCAGCCACCGTGATATCCACCACCTCGCGCAGGTCGGGCAGCTCGGCAGCCACCTGAGCGGCGATCTCTGCCATCGGATTTCCCCGATAGCTGGGCACCATCAGCAGCCCCACCGAGCGCGACTGTTCCAACACATATTTCAGCTCACGCGGCTGATAGGCTGGATTGGCGGTCACAAGGGTCAAGCCTGCCAAGGCTGCGCCGAATTCGATGATCACCCATTCCGGATAGTTCGGAGCCCAGATGCAGACTCGCTCCCCCGGCGCATAGCGGGTGGAAAGCGCCACGGCCAAGCGCTCGGCGTCTGCCAACAACTCACCATAGGTCCAACAACGGCGCAGCACGCCCTCGATGTCGGCTTCCTGCAAGGCGATAGCGTCTGGCGTCCTGGCCGCGGCGGCGCGCAACACCTCGCCTACGGTCGTCTGCTCAATCACATCATCCGTTTGTGCGGCGAAATAGCTTTCGCTCAGTTTGGCTTGATACATGGCGCTCCCCAAGGTTTCGCCAAACCTGCCATAGCCTCCAACCAGAGTCAGGGGGTTCCTCCGCCGCGGGACTCTGCTAGACCAGAGAGATTGATTTATCAGTTTTCCAATTAGGAGCGTTCATTCGGGCTTTTAGGTCCGGGCGAACAAAAGGCATTTGGACAAATCCCAGGACATTGCTGACCCTTCGGTTATCGAACCCGAGGAAACGACCGAGGCCAAAGAAGCGGCCTATGAGAAGTTTGTCTGGGACAATCTGAAGCGCAACTACATCGGCAATTACCTGCACGGCAT
Source organism: Alphaproteobacteria bacterium (assembly GCA_031367485.1). Classification (GTDB taxonomy): domain Bacteria; phylum Pseudomonadota; class Alphaproteobacteria; order Caulobacterales; family Caulobacteraceae; genus Phenylobacterium. The sequence goes on from JANLPX010000348.1 coordinate 7,687, forward strand.
GTTGGGCATGACCGGGTTTCGCCTCGTCAATGCGCCCACCTTCCTGCCCACCTACATCCACCTGATCTCCGGCTCCAACACCATCGTGGGCCTTGGCATGGCGCTGCAACAGGTGGGCGGCATCATCAGCCCGATCATCGGGGCCAGCCAGATCGAGCACCGCACCAAGGTCATGCCCGCCGCGCTGTGGATGGGCGGTCTAGCCCGGGTCCAAATTGTTGGTATGGCGCTCGCCGGTTGGTTCCTGAAGGGCCAAACCCTTATTGTCGCCATGCTGGCCTTCATGTTCATGTTCGGCCTGTTCATGGGTGCCCAGCGGGTGGTCTTCGGCATGTTGATGGCCAAGGTGATCCCGCTCAGTCGGCGTGGTCGGCTGCAAGCCTGGCGCAATGCCACCGGCGGTCTGATCGCCGCCGTCCTGGCCTGGGTGGCAGGCAAGTATATCATCCAGGGCAACCTGTTCGGCAACGGCTACTCGACCACCTTCTTGTTGGCCGCGTTCCTCACCACCACCGGTCTCTGGGCGCTCCAGCTGCTCCTACGTGAGCCCGAGCCTCCCAATCTCCCAGCCAAAGCCAAGCTGCGTGATCGCATGAAGGCCTTCCCGGAATTGATCATGTCTGACCCGGGCTACGCCGCCTTCCTGGTGGTCCAGATGCTCACCATCGCCGCGCGGATGGCCGCCCCTTTCTACGCCATCTACGTGACGTCCTCCCTGCCGCTGGCCAGCCAAGTCTTGGGGCTAGGGGCGCTTAGCCTCGCCTATTTGGGTGCTGACACCGCGTCGAATCTCGTTTGGGGCTACCTCGGCGACAAAACAGGTTTTCGCCTGGTCCTGCTGTTCTCCTTCACCATCTGGATCGCCGCGACCTTACTGCTCATGACGTTGCACACCCCGGTCATGGTCTTCATTGCCTTCTTCGGTCTGGGCGCTGCCCAGTCGGCCTATATGATGGCGTCCAACACCATGATCCTAGAGTTCGGCACCCGAGAGGAAATGCCCATGCGCATCGCCTTGTCCTCCACTGCCGAGGGCATCATGGGCACGCTGGGACCACTAGCGGGAGGTCTGATCGCCGACCACCTGGGCTACAATATCGTTTTCGGCATTTCGATCGGCTTCCTCCTGGCCAGCCTGTTGTTGTTGATCGTGATGGTCAAGGAACCGAGACTGGCGAAGCAGCAGGCGACCTAAGCAGTGCCCCCAGCGCGCATGAGCGTATTTGACATACTACGATCAACGTAGTACATATGCACGATGATCAAATCCTGGGCCAATAGCGCGACCCAACGATTTTCCGATGACGGCAAAAGCAAGTTCTCGGGTCTTGATGCGGACGCCGCGATTGAATTGCTGGTAGTTCTTGATGCGGCGGCATCGTTGGGAGATCTCAGTCCA
>JANLPX010000098.1:0-7760 GCA_031367485.1 Alphaproteobacteria bacterium
CCGACGACATTGTCTTTCGAAATAACAATGTGCACGATCTGACCAGTTGGGCCGGTGCCGGCGCAATTCACGCCACAGCCGTGTCGAGATTGACGGTCCAAGACAATGTATTTCAGCGTCTGTGGCGCGGGGCTGGAATGATCATCGGCGGAGCTTCAAAAGACATTACGATTCGCGGAAACACCTTTGATCATGTGGGTCGGACCGGCATCGCCATATTTGGGGCGGACCGTGTTTTGATCGACAAAAATCGCCTAATCGGCCTGCTAGCGCACCACGGCAATGGCATTTCGATCTATCTCGGAAATCACGATGTGCTCATCTCCAACAATCTGGTCAAAGATACCACCCGCGCCCTGACCTTCCACGGCTTGGATACCGGGCCTGACCCCACCCCCAATAATCTAGTGATCCAGAACAACGTATTGTGGGCAACGAGCGAAGACGGCTCGGCAGTGCAAACCTGGGGTGGAGGCGGTGCCTTCGTGCGCGATGTGGTCATCGAGGGTAACGTCATTGTCGTCGAGGATGGGCGATTTGCATTGCGGCTTCACGGCAATGACCAGAACTTAGTGGTCCAAGACAACTTGGTCAGTGGCATGGTGATCGGGGGCACTCTGACTTCGGATTGGGTTGTTCGAAACAACACCTTCACAGCCGACAACTATATCGTCTCGCCACCCACCGAAGCGGTCATCAATAAGCAGAACCGGAGTGAGGCGCGCGGGCTGAAGGATGCCAAGGTGCTGATCAGTGAAAACCCAACAATCACTCCTCAGCTTTGCAAGCTCCTCGGTAAATCCAAGCCATTGGGTTCAGGATCAGTGATGAACGAGGATCGGCTACATTGGCTCAAGCCCGAGGTACGCACTCAGCTTGTCAATGGCGTGGGGCCTACCAATCTTTGTTCCAACTAGGCCCCTTGGAAACCATCACGATGGGACAGGCACCGGAGCCAACCTCTTTTGAACACGCTTTGAAACAGCCAACATGGGCTTTTCAATGAGGTGCCAGGACACCATTGCGCACGGTAAGGTCACGGCAAAGGTGACAGCGCCAAGTAGCCAATAGGATTGAAACTTCCCGATGGCCTGAACGACCATCATAACGGGAAAAGCATAGATATACATGCCGTAGGAATAGTCTGGCCAATTGCCAGATACCGCCGCGCGCGGGGCTGTTAGGAAGCCCAGGCACAAGACGAGATAGCCCACAAAAAGCGCGCGCACGTGTAGCCCAACCCCCAGGGCGTTTGCGCCCAACATGAGCCCGAATAATGCCGCTAGGCCAATCCAAGAGAGCGGCAACTTATCGCGGTAAAGATAGGCTGCGGTCCCCAGGGCAAACAGCGGCCAAAGGCGATCGGCGGTGGATAGCAGATAAACGGCACCGCTACCCAGAACAGAACCAACCAGAGCCTGGACGCCAGGAAAATCCCAAAGAATTGCTCCGGCCAGGGTCGCTGGCAGCACAAGGAATTTCATGAAATTAGGCTTGGCCAACCCTACCCAGCCGAGGATCGCCAAGACAACGTAACACCTCGCCTCCCATGGTAAGGTCCACAAAGATCCGTTCACGACGCACGGTTCGGCACCGCAGGTCACGCCAGTCAAATTGAACACTCCCTGCAGAAAGCTGGCGTTCATCAGCACGAATTTAGCCGTATCGCCCTCGAGATAGGTCAAACCCCGCGCAGAGGTAATGAATGCGCCGCCGATGACCGTGACCAAGAGTGCGGCGATCAGACCAGGCCAAAGTCGTGCGGCCCGGGCGAGCAAGAACCGACCCGAACCGGCCAACCGCAGGAGGCTTGGATAAACGAGGAATCCGCTGAGAAAGAAGAAGCCATCAACGGCAAAAACAGAAACTGGAGCGCCCAAAAGCCCACTCAGGTCGTCCTTGCCGGAAACGCCGCTCGTCGCCCAATAGCTGTGGGTGTAGATCACCAGCGATGACAGGCAGAGGCGAACCGCCGTGAAGTTGTTCCGCTCTGCGCGCAGATTGTCGTCGCCGATAAACATGGTTCACAGGTTCCAGCCGTAACTCACCCGGGCGAAGGCACGGACGTTCGAGCGCGCAATGATAGGTAGGCCACCTTGCAAATTGCTTTAGGCGTGAAAGCGACACAAATTAGGCACCAGAAAGTCCGATCCCAGCGTAACCGAGTGCCCCTTCGCTTAACCACACTGAAAGCAACGACAGGTCACAAGCCATGTGGAACCTGACGACATGAATCAGCTTCTAAAGATCGTCGCGCTAAGTGTATGACGCGCCAACGCCGCCGCCAGAGAGACCGATGAAAGCAACTGCACCATCGTTTGTTCTGAAGCCATACGCTGCTGAGGCGACCGGGTGGAAACGCGTCGCGATATGGATCGCAATACCGACACTAGTCCTGATTTGCTTCATTTCAGGCTTCTTTTATGCGCTGACAACGCCCTACCTCCTTCGCCAATTCGCAGCACCGATTCTACTTTTAGCCATGGCCGGTGTTTGGGCGCTACCCGACCTAAAGACCGCCCCGACCCTGCTGTTAGGAAAGCTACTGTTCGCCTTCCTGACCGCCGCTTTGCTCTGGCCTAACTATCTCGCGATCGTACTTCCTGGCCTGCCCTGGATCACGGCCGTGCGGCTTATCGGCTTCCCGCTGACCTTCATCCTGCTGATTTGCGTCTCAGTATCCTCAGATTTTCGAAACAAGACGCTCGAGGTCATGCGAGCCATTCCTTACATGGGGAAATTGGTCGTTGGCTTCATTGGAATCCAAGTAATATCGATTGCTTTCTCGAACAACCTGGACACCTCGATCAACGCTTTAATCGATACGCAGGTCAGCTGGAGCGTGATCTTCTTTGCCAGTTGCTACGTGTTTCGTAGGCCCGGCAGCATCCAAACCTGGGCAGTCCTGTTGTGGGTTTCCGCCATTATTTTAGGTATTATCGGTATCTTTGAAGCCAAGGATGGACACGTACCTTGGGCCGGTCACATCCCCAGTTTCCTGCGAGTTCAAGACGAATATGTGGACCGAGTTCTTCAGGGCGCGCGCCGCCTCGGCACGGACAAATATCGTATCCAAGGCACCCACTCGACCAGCTTGGGCTTAGCCGAATATTTTGCACTAACGACCCCGTTCTTGCTCCACTTCATGATGGGCAATTTCAAGTTCATCACCAAGGTGTTGGCGGGTCTATCCATTCCCTTCGTGTTCTTCTCGATTTTACAAACCGATGCCCGCCTTGGAATGGTCGGGTTCTTCCTATCTGGCCTACTCTATGTGCTGTGTTGGGGATTGATGCGGTGGCGACTGGTCAAGGGCACGTTGCTAGGCCCAGCCGTCGTGATGTCCTACCCTGTGCTTTTCTGCGGGTTCATGGCCGCCAGTTTCGCCATTCAGCGTCTGCGCATCATGGTTTGGGGCGGCAGCAATGCGAGCTACAGCAATCAAGGCCGGATGGACCAGATTGCCGCTGGAATGCCCAAGATTCTGACCCATCCATGGGGTTTTGGCATCGGACGGGGTGGCGAGGCGCTGGGGTATCACAATCTGGCTAACGTTCTGACCATTGATACCTACTACCTGTTGGTCGCGCTGGATTACGGGATCATAGGTTTTTTTGTCTACTACGCCGCCATCCTTGTCGCCATCCACGCCTGCGCAAAATATGGCCTAGGAACGCCGCCACGGGAACGAGAGCGCACATTCTTAATCCCGATCGGCATTTCCCTGAGCGCCTTCTTCGTCATCAAATCGATCTTCAGTCAGATCGAGAACCACCTATTGCAGTTCATGATGATGGGGATGGCTGCAGCGCTAGTCTATCGTATCCAATCCCAGCCTGACACCGAATCACCAGGCAAAAGTCTCACGCTGCAATAGGCCCGCGCTCGTCTTTCAAGCCGGACCACCATCCAGACAGCGCGTAGCCGAGCTGTCGCCACGCGCCGCGGCGTCCGAAACGCAAGAACATTACAATCAAGGCCGCTGGAATCACCAAGACTAGGCGTTGGGGATAAAGGTCGCGGGTCAAAAGGATCTTGTTGCGCTCACTGAGATAGACCGGGACTCTGCCACGTTGGCGAATGTCCGGCGGGTTTCCAGTGGTTGTCCCTTGGTAGTGGAGGACAAGCGCCCCGGGAGCGAAGCCCAGCCGCAGCCCCAACGCTATGGCGCGCAAACACCATTCGACCTCCTCGCAATAGAGGAAATATTCCTCTCGCATCGGCCCGGCGACGTCGAAGAATCGGCGACCGATCAACATGGCCGCCCCGTTCAAATAGTTCTGGCGCGCCTCGATCTGCGCCGGAACCGGAGCAGGTAGGAGCGGGGTCGAGTGACCGATCGAGACCGCCCGGGCCACCCAACCGTTCCACTGTCCGCCATGGGACTGCACGAGACCATTGGGCAAATGCAAGGTGCATCCCACGGCGTCACAGTCGCCCATACCTAACCTTTGAACCAAGGCGGTGAGTGCATCTGGATAAGGGTGGGTATCGGGGTTGAGCACCCACCAAGCCTGCGCGTCTGGTGTCTCGGCAATGCAGGTATTGACCCCGCCTGCATAGCCAAGATTGCCGGGAGCCAGGACCGCGCGAACCAATTGGCCCTTGGAAAGCTCGGATGGAATCGCGGCTTGCAACGCAGCGAACGCCTCAGAACCGCCATTCTCACAGATGATGACTTCGAAGTCGGCGTAGGTCGAAAGATCAAGCTGATCAAGGCAATGGGAAATATCTTGGGCATTTTTATAGCCGACAATGGCCACGGCAACATGCATGGTCAGACCCCCTTCGCCCACAGGAGTCGAAGGGCATCACCCATCCTCCAAAGTCGCAATCGATAGAGCACGCTTAGGGCCGCAAGTCTCTGACCCAGCGTATCCAGCTCGCGGCTGGCCATGACCTTAGGCGTATGTGCGAGAGCCGAGGCGGGCAAGGCCAGGGTTCGCAAAAGCCAATTTAGACGCTGGCCCAAGGTGGCATTCGAAAGGCCAAAGGTCTCCGAATTGACGCGTCGCCATTTGGTGATCAGGTCGCTCCAATACTGGCGTGCTGGATGCCCAACGACTGCGCCCGGCGCGTAGCCCAGCTTAAATCCAAGGGAGGTCGCACGATGTGACCACTCAACATCCTCCGAGACTCCTGTCCTGAAGCCACCAACCGCCTCAAACACCGCGCGCGAGCAAAACATGTTTCCTGACCCGGTGAAGCCCTTTTTCTCAATGTAGGTTTTGAAGTCGAAGGCAAAAACACGCTCGAACGCCTCAACCGCGGACATTTTAGGCGGGTTTTGCAGCAAGACCCGCACATGGCCGCCGACGAAGTCGTAGGCTGAGAGTCCCGCGATACCGGCAGCCATCCAGCCAGGTTCGGGCACGCAGTCTGAGTCCGTAAAGGCCAAGATCGATCCGGCAGCGATCTCTACGCCACCATTCCGGGCTGGGCCCGCGCCGCGTTCTGTAACGACGATAAGCCGCGCCCGGCCGTCAATAGCGGCACGAACGGCATCCTCGCCCTCTGGCGAATTATTGTCAGCGACAACGATCTCGAAACGATCGCGCCCAAGCGTCTGTTGCTCCAGCGCCGTCAGGCAATGATCAAGCGCCGGGAGGTCGTGATAGTGCGGAATGATGACGCTGATCTGGGGGCTATCGGACATTTTCAGCCGCGGAAAGTGTGAGAGGCAGTGTGAAGAAGCACGTGTCTGGAGCCCGTCATTTTTCGTCTTAGTGGAAGCGTTGGAACTTGATCCGCTGCATGCGCTTCGATCCAATTCAGCCTTGATCCTTTTAAGCGGGAAGTGTTTCGGCCTGATAAATGCGGGGCCCTCGGTGGCCGACAACTCTCAGAAAGAGACCATCCTGGTAATCATGCGTAAAATAGCCCTGGTTTAAGAGCACCTGTTCGCGGCCATGTCGGTGGAGTGGCCGAAGAGATATGTTTGAAAAGGAACCATTGTGCCCGAGACCGTGTCCGATTTCGAATCCCTGTTGGGTCGCCTTGATCGCCGCGATGCGGTACTTGGAATTGTAGGGCTAGGTTATGTGGGACTGCCCTTGGCTCTGGCGAGCCTTGAGGCTGGGTTCAGCGTTCTGGGCTTCGACATCAACGTCGGCCGGGTAAACGCGATCAACACCGCTCAGCAAGTTATCAGCTATATTCCTGCAGAGGTGATGCAGGCCGCCGTGGACGGCGGGCGCTTTTCGGCAACCACGGATTTTGAGCGCTTGGCCGAGGCCGATGCCATCCTGATCTGCGTGCCGACACCGATCACGCGCCACCGCGATCCAGACCTTTCTTACGTCGTCGATACAGCCACAACCATCAGCAAGTACCTTCGCCGCGGCCAATTGGTCGTTCTTGAATCCACGACCTGGCCCGGCACGACTCGCGAAATCGTCCAACCCCTGATGGAAAAGAGCGGGCTCGTCGTCGGCAAGGACGTGTTCCTGGCATTCTCACCAGAGCGCGAAGATCCGGGCAATCCGAATTTCTCGACCAAGACAATCCCCAAGGTTGTCGGCGCTGACGACCCACAATCCCGGGCGGTGGCGGTCAAGCTCTATGAAGGCATCATCTCAAAGGTCGTCGCCGTTTCGACGGCTGGGGCGGCCGAGGCGGCAAAGCTTACCGAAAACATTTTCCGGTCGGTCAACATCGCTCTCGTTAATGAGTTGAAGCTCGTCTACGGCGCAATGGGCATCGATGTTTGGGAAGTTATTGCCGCAGCGGCCACAAAACCATTCGGCTATATGGCTTTCTACCCAGGCCCTGGACTGGGTGGCCACTGCATTCCCGTCGATCCATTCTACCTGACCTGGAAAGCCCGCGAATATGGCATGGAGACTCGGTTCATCGAGCTGGCGGGTCAAATCAACACGCACATGCCCCGCAACGTGGTCGACCGGTTGGCCGAGGCCCTCAATGAGAGCTCCGGGAAGGGTCTGAAGGCGGCAAAGATTTTGCTGCTCGGCGTCGCCTACAAAAAGAATGTTGATGACACGCGCGAAAGCCCATCGCTGGTCTTGATCGAACTGATCGAGGGTCGTGGCGGGACTTGCGATTTCCACGATCCACACATCGCCACCATCCCGGCGACCCGTGAGCACCCGGGGCTTTCCGGCCGCAAGACAGTTGGTCTCACAGCCGCGACAATCGCCGATTATGATGCGGTTTTGGTCTCAACCGACCACGACGATGTCGACTATGGTTTGATCGCCAAACATGCCCGGCTGATCGTCGATACACGCAATGTTTTCGCACGATTGGGCTTGACCCCGGACAATATCGTCAAGGCCTAGTGGCGGAACACCCGCACACCGGTAAAGACCATGGCTAAGCCCCGCTCATCGGCCGCATCGATGACCTTTTGATCGCCAATGGAGCCGCCCGGTTGGATGACGCAGGTGCAGCCGGCGTCGGCGGCCTGGATCAGCCCGTCCGGGAATGGGAAGAAAGCTTCAGAGGCACAGGCCGAGCTCGTGAGATCGAGGCCGAAGTCAGCGGCGCGCAAAGCGGCGATCCGGGCGGAGTCCTTGCGGTTCATTTGGCCAGCACCGACGCCCAGGGTTTGGCCAGCCCGCGCATAGACAATGGCGTTGGACTTCACATGCTTGGCGATGGTGAAGGCAAACAGCATGTCGCGTATCTCCTCCTCGCTCGGCGCGCGCTTGGTGACCACGGTGAGGTTGGCTGGCGTCATACGGGCATCATCGCGGCTTTGAACCAGGAACCCGCCGGACACTGACTTAAAGGTCAAGCCC
>JANLPX010000535.1:0-2310 GCA_031367485.1 Alphaproteobacteria bacterium
GTCCGGTAATAGCGACCATCCATCTCGCCACGACCCACCGCCCCAAACCGCACAAATTGCATCCGGATCAGCACCCCAACCAGCAGAGCAAACATCGCAAAAGCCGGATAGAGGATCTGCGTGGGTGACAATGCTGGCATGGATAGATCCCTCACAGCCCACACTCGCCGACAACCGTGGTCATGTCACTCGCTCACTGCAAGGAGAGCCACGTCATCGCCCCGCTCCCCAAATCGCTGGGGCGCGCGGACAGCTCTCCAAGCCTGGATCAATCCCCAGCTGCCATTTCGCAGGCCAGCCTTCGTCGAGCGCGCGATCCTGATCGGCCAGTAGCAATAGGAATGCGCCCAGCGAAGTCCCCGCCGCGTACTCTGGCCTCTCGAGCCCCCGCTCATGGTCGAAGAAATAGACCGCTGGGACTGCGTCCCCCGAGGCCAAGTCCAACCCATAGAGATTGCCGCATCCATCCGAGAAGATCGGCACCGCCTGGGCATGAGCCAGTTCTGTGATCAGCGCGTCGTCGGTACGCCACCCCATCCTATCATTCCACGCCGGTGCAATCGTCGGAAACTCACCTATGCCTGCCACCCGCTCCCGATAGAAATCAGCCAAATCCCTGGGAAGCTCGCGCCCGAGCACCGCGCTCACCTTGGAAATAATCCGCTCAGCGTGATCGGCCCGATCTCGCGTAAGCAACCCGCGTTCCTCAATTTGGCGGCAGGCTTCGCCGACCGAAACCATCACTATTCATCTCCCGACAACTCGGCCAAGTACCGCAGCCGCGTAAATTCGCCAGTTCCGAGTGACTCGCCAGCCTTCCAAGCCGTGATCAGGTCCTCGGTGTGAATATGGCGATCAACATACGGAGCCCCGATGGTCTCAATGATCACGGCGACCTCAAGCGCCAAGGCCGCTACGTCGGTCCCCGCCTCAATGACCCACCACGTATCGGTCCGCGTCGGCAGCAAGGTGCCAATTCTCTCCCGAAGGTGACCATGGAGGGCACCTGCACGTTCAACGGACTGATATTCGCGATCAAGCAGCCGCCCGCAAACCACCGCCAAATTCACCGTGAACGACACCTTCTCGCGCGTATTGGCACTACTTCGTTGGAATTCTATGAGCCCCGAATTACCGTCGCACAGCTTGCGGAATGTGGCGCGGCTCTTCTTAAATCCCAGAGGTTTCAAGCGAGCCGCGGTCGTATCGACGACCTGCTTGAATGCCACATCACAGTCCATCACTTGTTCCTTATGACGTGCACTGGATACTTATCGGCGACCTTGAGCCACCAATCCTTGATCTGCTGAGATGCAAGGTAACGGGAATCTCCCACCTTTGTCTCCAAGCCACCCAACCTGACTTTGTCCAACCATATCTCGGCATCCATAACCCTCTTGCCAAATGGTGTGTCCAGGTGGACCTCGTTCCTCACCTCACGGCCCTCCGCCCGCAACGCTGCGCTGATTTCGTCTCTGAATTCATTCCCTGCGATCCGGTTCAAAGTAATCTGCGAGACTCTAGGTTGTGCACTGGGTAGTTGTGGAGGTGCGACTGGCAGCCGACCCAGCGCCCGTGCCGTAGCCCAACCGGCAGCCTCCGCTCCCGCAACCGCCACAACGGGTGCCAATGCCGGAATGGCCAACCACGCATTCCGCCGCTGCTCCTCATGCTGCAGCTTCGTGAATTCTCCCTGTTGCCGTCGGAATTCGTTGAAGTCATCGCCCGGTGTCGCGCGTGGAGCCGCCAACTGCCGAGCCCCCACCGTAATCACATCACTCGGTTTTGGAGCTGAGAACGGAGCGCCTGTCCTCGCCGCCACGCCAAACGCCGCATATCCGGCGGCCTCAGCATCGCGACCTCGCGCGCCCACCTCCCGATTCCGATTGGCCATCCAGGCCTTGGTGTCGTCTGTCCTTTGCGCCGTCTGCGTGCTCACGCGGTAGCTCCCCCTTCAAGGTGTCGATCAAGAAGCTTACTCTATAGAACAAATCAAGAACTTGCAAAATTTGACTACGATCTGCTGCCCCAACGTGACCTTGACGCGCCGCCGTCCCCCGGCCCAATGGGCGCGCAATGACCGACACAGCCACCTTCCCCAAAGCCACTGCCGCCGACTGGCGCGCCCTCGTGGAAAAGACCCTCAAGGGCGAGCCCCTCGAAAGCCTGAACCGCACCACCATCGAGGGACTGCCTATCGTCCCTCTCTACGTCGGCGATGAGGTCCAGCCTGCTAATTTCCCCTTGCGGGCCATCGATGCCGACCGGCCCTGGGACATCCGAGCTCAGGTCAGCCATCCATATCCAATC
>JANLPX010000057.1:0-13512 GCA_031367485.1 Alphaproteobacteria bacterium
GGAGAAGGTGTCGTGCGTAGGCACGACGGATGTGGGGTCTGTCAAAATCCTAAGGTCTACATTCTGGCTAGGCGCGATGAGGGGAGCAAGACCCCTCATCCGACCCCGTTCCACGGGGCCACCTTCTCCCGCAAGGGGAGAAGGCACCGTAGGTGCCAATGACAATATCCTATCCTCAACGTCCCTGCGTCAAATCCGGTAGCCCCAAGATCCGCTTGGAGATGATGTTGCTCTGAACCTCATTCGATCCGCCATAGATTGACCCCGCCTTGCCGCCCAGCCAGCCGCGCACAGCCGCCAGTTCGTCGGTATCAAACCCGCCGCCGGTCCAGCCCAAGCCCTGATGACCCATGAATTCCAGGGTTAGTTCAGCCCGGTCCTGCATGGTCTTCATGTTGGCGTTCTTCAGGATCGAGGTCGCAGCCGACGGCCCGGAATTGCCCTTGGCTTCCAAGGCCGAGCGGCGAACCGTCTGCATCAGCGCCTTTTGGTCGATCTCGTTCATGATGATGCGGGTGCGCAGATCGCTGTCGGCCAACCGGCCTTGGCTGTCTTCGCCCACATATTTCTTGGCTACAACGCCCAGCGCGGGTTCCTTGCCGGCCCCGCCGCCGCCACGCGCGCCGTTCATGCCCGATCGCTCATGCTGCAACAACCGCTTGGCCACACTCCAGCCGCCGTTCAACGGCCCGACTAGATTCTCCTTAGGCACCTTTACGTCGGTAATAAAGGTTTCACAGAACGGTGAGTTACCTGCGATCAGTAGAATTGGTCGAATTTCAACACCTGGGTCACGCATTGAGAAGACGACGAAAGAAATTCCTTCATGCTTCTTTGATGTATCAGTTCGCACCAGACAGAATATCATGTCGGCATACTGCGCGCCGCTGGTCCAAATCTTTGAACCGTTTACTAAGAAGTGGTCGCCTTTGTCTTCCGCACGCGTCTGAAGACTTGCAAGGTCTGAACCGGCCCCCGGCTCAGAGAAGCCCTGACACCAACGCACCTTGGCCGTCACGATGTCGGGAATGTATTTGCGCTTCTGCTCTTCTGTACCGTATTCCAGCAAGGTCGGGCCGAACATGCCCACGCCCATGCCGCCGATCGGGCTGACCGCGCCAATCTTGGCCATTTCTTGCGACAGCACGCGGGCCTCTGCCGTTGACAGTCCGCCGCCGCCATAGGCTGCGGGCCAAGTGGGCGTGCCCCAACCCTTGGCTCCCATACGCTCTTTCCAGACCGCGAAGTCGGGATTGGCCGTCTCGGGGCTGAAGGCCATAGCCTGCAGTGCCGCTAGGTCTTTACCCAGCGATTTGGGGAAATTAGCGTCAAGCCATCCCGCAGCTTGGGTGCGGAAAGCATCAAGATCAGTACCGCCGAAATCGGCCATAAAAAATCTCCCTATATTTCATATAATTAGCTGCAAAATAGCACAAATATCAATTGGCGTGGAGTCACCTATTTGGGATCAGGTAGACCCAAGACCCGCTTTGACACCACATTCAAATTAATCTCAGAAGTTCCGCCTTCAATAGAATTCGCTTTTGATCTTAGCCATGTCCGGACCGCAGCCAGTTCTGGCCCGGCAAAACCCTCGCCGCTCCAGCCTAGACCATTGGTACCGAGCGCCTCAACGATCAAGTCATTGCGGTCGAGCGCCAGCTTGGCCCCAGCATATTTCATGATCGAGCTGACCGCTGACGGACCATTGCTAGACTTGGCCTCATCGGCGGCGCGGCGCACCGTCTGCTGGAAGCACTGGGCCTCCATCAAATGCTCAGTCATCCGTTTGCGGAAATCGCCATCGGCCAGCGCGCCATCATTATCCAGGCCCAAATAGTCGATCGCTGATTGTCGCACGGTCAGAGCCTGAGCCGGGGCCCCGATCGATCCGCCGCCCAGACTGGCCGAGATGTTGTCCCGCTCAAATTGCAGCAACCGCTTGGCCACCGTCCAGCCACCGTTCAGAGGCCCGAACAGTTGGTCCTTGGGTACCTTCACATCGGTGAAGAACGTCTCACAGAACGGCGATGTGCCGTTGATCAGCAAGATCGGCCGAACCTCGACGCCTGGTGCCTTCATATCGATCAACAGGAAGCTGATGCCCTCATGCTTCTTTGAGGTATCGGTCCGCACGAGACAGAAGCATCGGTCAGCGAGATTAGCCCCGCTTGTCCAGATCTTCGACCCCGAGACGAGATAGTGATCACCCATGTCGACGGCGCGGGTTTGCAGGCTGGCGAGATCCGATCCAGACCCTGGCTCGGAATAGCCCTGACACCAGCGCACGGTCCCGGTGATGATGCCTGGCAGGTGCTGTTGTTTCAGCTCTTCGGTGCCGTATTCCACCAGGGTTGGGCCAAACATCATGACCCCCATGCCGCCGATGGGGTTGCGCGCGCCGATGGCAGCCATCTCTTCGGCCAGGATCCGCGCGTCGGCCCGCGATAGACCGCCGCCGCCATATTGGGCTGGCCAAGTCGGCGTGCCCCATCCCTTGGCCCCCATGGCCTCGCGCCAGGCCTTGGCTTCAGCACTCTCGCGTCCGCCCATTGCAGCAGCCATTTGAGCTGCGGGATCGCCCTTCAGAGCCTTCGGGAAATTGGCCTCAAGCCATGCCCTGGCATCAACCCGAAACCCGCTCTCTGCGCCAAAATCCGCCATTGAAACTCGTCCCTAGTTATTTCGGATCGGGCAGGCCAAGCACGCGCTTGGCCACCACATTGACATTGACCTCAGAGGTCCCGCCCTCAATTGAATTGCCCTTAGACCGCAACCAGCCATGGGTGGCGATCAATTCGGCGGGGCTGTAACTCTCGCCCTCCCAGCCCAAGCCCTGATGGCCCATGGACTCGATCATCAATTCTGAGCGTTCCTGAGCAAAGGTGGCAGCGGCATATTTGATGATCGAGGTTGCCGCCGACGGACCATTCGAGGCTCTCGCTTCGGCGGCGGTCCGCGCTATCGTTTTATAAAGACAGTCGAAATCCATCTTGTTCTTGGTAATTCTGCCCCTCAGATCAGAGTCGGCCAACACGCCGTCGGCCTCCGCGCCCAGGTAGCTCTTGGCGACCTGACCGAGGTCGCCCGCAGACCCTCCAGCTCCGCCGCCCGAGCCGAACCCGCCCGAGATATTCTGCCGCTCATACTGCAACAGCCGCTTGGCGATCTCCCAGCCGCCATTGACCTTCCCGATCAGCCGATTTTTCGCCACCTTGACGTCGGTAAAGAAGGTTTCGCAAAACGGACTCTCTCCCGAAATCAACTGGATAGGCCTTGTCTCCACGCCTGGCGTCCTCATATCAATCAGCACAAAAGAAATACCCTCGTGCTTCTTGGAGGTATCGGTCCTCACCAAGCAAAAGCACCAATCGGCTTTGTTGGCATAGCTGGTCCAGATCTTTTGGCCGTTGATCAGCCAGTGGTCGCCCTTGTCTTCGCACTTGGTTTGCAGCGCCGCCAAGTCTGAACCGGCACCCGGTTCAGAATAGCCCTGGCACCACCGGAAATCGCCCGCGATGATGCGCGGCAGGTGCTCAAGTTTCTGCTCTTCGGTACCGTATTCCAACAACACGGGCCCCAGCATCCAAATGCCAAATGAGGCGAGGGGTTGGCGATAACGACCCGCTGAAATTGCCTTTTCCAGAGCCCGCCCTTCAGCCGGGCTGAGGCCACCACCCCCATAGGCCTTAGGCCATGTAGGTGCCGTCCATCCCACAGCAGCGGCGCGTTTCATCCAGACGATTTGCGGGTCGTCCGACCCTTCAAACGCGCGTCCACCCCAAATGGCTTCAGGGTCACTCTTAGCGTTGGGGTCCTTCAACTCCGGTGGATAATTAGATTCCAACCAATCACGAGCCTGACTGGCAAATGCGTCAATATCATCGCCACCGAAGTCGGCCATGAAACTCTCCCGTGATCCGAAATGTCCCCCCACATCTTAGCGTCGGGGTTGCTAGGAGCAAGCGATACGAACGCTTGTTTGATTTTGTATCAAGTACGCGGCGCTCGCATTTAGCCCGATGAGGAGCCTATAGGGTAGGGGGCAGTATCGGGGCTCAAAAGGGTAGGGCGTGCAAATCTGGCGAGAGATTAAGCCGGCATTGTTTTCCGTGGCACCGATTGCCGCGGCGCTACTGACTCTTTCAGCCGGGATTGAGCTTTTGGCGTCTGGTGCCACGCCCTCGGTGCCAGAGCGTTTCCTGGCCGTTTACGATTCGGCTCCAGAACTCCTGATCGAGACCAGTCACTTTCTCTCCAGCTTGCTTGGCTTAGCGCTCGTCATGCTGGCTTTTGGATTGCGGGCCCGACTGGACGGCGCTTGGGCCGCGACGCTAATCGTACTCCTCGTGGCTGCCCCCTTGGCGCTGTTGAAAGGCTTCATCTGGGAGGAAACGGCGGCCCTTAGCGCGCTGGCGATAGTCTTGCTCCCGTTCCGCCGGGCGTTCCCACGGCGAGCGGCCTTGTCACAGATGGAAATCACCCCGGCCTGGCTAGTGTCGGCCTTAGCCGCCGTTCTGGGGGCCGGCTTGATGGGGCTCTGGTCATTCGAGCACGCGAGCTATGCAGACCAACCGCTCTGGAAAACCATGATTGACGGCGATGCCGCGCGCTCAATTCGGGCTTGGGCGGGTGCCGCATTGGCATTGTTTGCTTTCGGGGCTTGGCGATTGGTCGCAACAGCGGCCACCCCAAGAGTGGTCGGAGAGTCCGATCCGGATTTTCAGAGGGTTCGTGCAATTTTGGCGACGGCACAAGCAGCCGATCCCAGCGCCAACCTCGCGCTCTTGGGCGACAAGCGATTTCTTTTCTCCGCCTCAGGAGAAAGCTTTCTGATGTTCGCGGTTCGAGCGCGATCATGGATTGCCTACGGTGCCACTGTGGGTCGCCGCGATGAGCGCCTGGATCTGCTGTGGCGCTTCCGTGAGTTGGCCGATGCCCATGCGGCCCGCGCTGGCATCTATGCGATCGGCGCCGACGAACTTCCAGATGTCATCGAGTTAGGCTTCTCAATCCAGAAGGTGGGGGAGAGCGCCGCCGTAGCCCTAGAGAGTTTCCAGATCGAAGGTCGACGGCGCGGGAACCTTCGGCGGGCATGGCGAAAGGCGGGCGAGGAGGGGGCTTTCTTCCAAGTCCTGGAACCCGCCGAGGTTAGTGATCATATCGCCGAACTTTCAGAGATTTCGGCAAACTGGCTGGAACACCACGCCGGCGGCGAAAAGGGGTTCTCCATGGGGGGGTTTCATGCCGGATATATTTGCGAGTTTCCCGTAGCCATTGTGCGTTTCGATGGTCGGATCGTCGCCTTTGCCAACCTGTGGACGACGGCTGAACGTACAGCGTTCTCGATGGACCTGATGCGCTATTCTGATGACGCGCCCAAGAACATCATGGACTACCTTTTTGTTGAGCTGATTGAGTGGGGAAAGGCCAACGGTTATCAGGCGTTTGACTTCGGAATGGCACCGCTGGCGGGCCTCGAGGATAGACCCCTGGCACCGATGATGTCCCGGGTCGGGCGCCTATTTTTTGACCGCGGAGAAGATATCTACAATTTCCAGGGGGTGCGGAAATTTAAGGATAAGTACGATCCGAACTGGCGGCCGATCTATGTCGCCGCGCCGCACAAATGGGCCATACCGATATTGTTGGCGGATGTGGGTCTTCTGTCATCTGGCGGTGTGGCAGGTCTTGCCAAGCGACCCCGACGAAACGATGAACCACCGCTCTTGCCTAAACCGCAGGGTGACGCATTACCGCCCCGTGGTCACGCCCATGAGGTTCACCAAGTGGACCAGCAAGACCAGAAACGCGACCGCTAACGCGACCATTAACGGACGCCAAGGAACCATCCTTGGCCCTCGCCGTAAATCCGGCGGTCGAGAGCCTCTCCAGCCGCAAAATAGAGCGGACGCCAGCGCGACTACGATGAGTGCGAATGTAATCGGAATGGTCATGGGGGAGCCCTATCTCAGCGGTGCGCTTCCGGCAAAGCGCCAAAGTCGCAGAGAGAGGGCCACCCGGTTCATCCACAGGCAATCGTCACAAACGCTACATCTTGCGTCATCATATCGTTTACACCCCAAGGATCGGTAGCTAGCGTCTCAGTCTAGACCCGGGGAGAGCGATTCGTATGACGTCGGGCGCGCCATGGAGTGTCAAGGGGATCGACCCAAAGGCTCGGGAGGTCGCAAAAGACCTTGCCCGACGTTCGGGCATGACTCTGGGTGAATGGTTGAACAGCATGATCCTCGAGGAAGAGGGTCCAGAAGAGATCGGTTCGGAGTCCTACTTCGCAGATCCTCCGCGCGTATTCGCCGACGCAGCTGGCCGTAATTACTACGAGACGCCTCGGCATGAAGTCCCCAAACCATTCATATCCGCCATGCGTCCCGAACTGCTCCGCGAGAGTCCTTCGCGCTTTGAGGCTCCGGAACATCCTGCTGACGAAATCGGCCGGGTTACACTGGCGCTCGACCGTCTGACCGATCGCATAGAGAGTTCTGAGGGCCGAACCGGACTCGCGATAACCGGGGTTGAGCATTCCGTGCGCGACGCAGTGTCTCGTATTGAATCCGCAGAGCGCGAACAGGTCGCGATCGCGTCTCGATTTGAGGGCGCGGTTCAAGAGGCTCGTGGCGGTCAGGCTCACATCGCCGAGCGTCTCCGGAAGGTTGAGGCGGAAGCTGCTGGGCCTCGCTCGGCTGAGGCGTTGCGCGCCCTAGAACAGGCGCTCGGTCGGGTCGCCAATCACCTCTACGAAGGCGAGAGCCGGACTCGCCAGACACTAATGGCGCTGCGTGAGCGCGTCGAAAAAGCCGAGGCGGGCGGTTCTGGTCCGACTGTTCAGGCGATTGAGGATGTGGCTCACCGGGTCGGCGAACGTCTTTCCGAAGCCGAAAGTGCCGCGGCCCAGGCCCTAGAAAGTCTTCGCGCATCGTTTGCTGGGATTGAGGGACGGGTCGATGCCGTCGAAAAGTCTGGCTTGCCGGGGATTGATCAGAAGCTTGAACACATTGCGGCCAGTCTGACCACTCAGGTTGAGGCAGCGCGAGGCGAACTCACCCAGACGCTGCAGACTGAAACTGAAGGCCGCTTTGATCGGATGGAGCGCAAGCTATCCGAAATGGCTGATCAGGTCCGCTTAGCTGAACAGCGGTCGGCCCAGGCGATTGAGCGGGTCGGCCAAGAGGTCCTAAGTGTCGCCGATAGCCTTAATCGTCGCGTGCAATCGAGCGAAACACGCGCCGCTGAGTCTATTGAACAGGTCAGCGGCGAGGTCTCCCGCATTGCCCAAATGGTCGAGGCAAAACTGACGCGAACCGATACCATCCAGGCTGCGGCAATGGAGAAGTTGGGCGCCGAAATTGGACGTATCAGTGAGCGCTTGGCTGAGCGGATTGCGGGCGCGGAGCGTCGTTCTGCACAAGCGATAGACGATGTTGGCGAGCAGGTCGCCCGGGTCACCGAAAAACTCAACCAGCGCAGTGAGCGGTCCTCAGACGATCTCGTGGAACGTATCCGACTCAGCGAAGAGCGGACCGCAAAACTTCTTGAAGACGCCCGCGAGCGGATTGATCAGCGGCTGAGCGAGACCCAGCAACAGATCTCGGAACAGGTGACCGCGGCCCCGACGCCAAACCCCTTTGAACCCGCCGCAAGCGTGCTCGGCGAGCCTGAGCCTTTTCCTGAACTGTCGCATCCCACAGAGACAGAAACGCGTGTCGCACCTGCTACCTTGATGCAGGCGTCTGGCCTAACCACCCGATCGGGTTATGCCACGCCACCGCCATTGCTAACGGTGAACCTGCCGGAACCGGCCTATGAGCCGCCAATTATATACGCTCCCGAGCCTTATCTCGCTGAGTCAGAGTCCGTCACATTCGATGCAGAAGATTTTGCCGTGGCAGATGGTTTCTCCGCGTTCGTAGAGCCAGCCGACGAAGTTGTGCCAGAGATCCAAGATTTCGATGCAGCCTTGGAGCCCGCCACCGCCTCGACTTTGTCGGTTGCTGCTGAGACTGACGACGAAGAACAAACGCTCTTTGGTACAGCCGAATTCGAACGCGAAGATGCCCAGTTAGAGGATGATTATGTCGCGCCTGCCGATATTCTAGGCTCGATCCAGCCCGAGCTCGTAGCAGCTTCCGATTTGGTCGAACCCTCGCAACAACCCCTGACCACGCGAGAAGTTATCGAACAGGCGCGTGCTGCGGCGCGTGCAGCGGTGGAGAATGAAGGTAAGGGTCGCAAGACCAAGCGCGGAAGAAGCAACGCAGAGGGCGGGAAAACGGCGCTCTCAATTTTTGCCATTTTTGGGAAACGGTCAAAGCGACAGGCTTCTTCCAGCCTGCAAACGGCGCTGGTTTTGGTGGGTGCTGCCGCCGCCGTGGGTGTTGGTGCTGCCGGTTTCGTGCTGATGGAGGGGCGTCCCGGTGGCTCACCGCCACAAAGGGTCGCGGAGGCCTTGGCGGCGCTAACGCAAAATTCGTCTGCTTCCAAGGGAGAGGCCGATGCGACGCCTTTCCCAGCGACACCCCGCGTGGCCATGGCCTTGGCACCGACCACCGTTCCGACATCCGCGATCGCGGCGGTAGACCTGTCAGACCGGTATACAAAGGCTTCCGAAGCTGTGGCTCAAGGTCGGCCAAACGCGGTTACCGAGCTAAAAGCGGTCGCAGAGCTTGGCCATGCGCCAGCCCAATTCTATCTTGCCAAGCTCTACGAAAAGGGTGACAGCGGCGTCAAGAAAAACCCCGTAGAAGCACGTCGCTGGACGGAGCGTGCAGCCGAGGGCGGCGACCGTCGGGCGATGCACAATCTTGGCATGGCCTTTGTCGAGGGGACGGGCGGCGCAAAGAATTCCACGACGGCCGCTCAGTGGTTCCGGCGAGCCGCCGACCTGGGGCTGGTCGATAGCCAGTTCAATCTCGCCTCACTCTACGAGCAGGGTCTAGGCGTTAGTCAGAACGCTGCAGAAGCTTATAAGTGGTATCTCATTGCTGCCAAGACGGGTGACAGTGACGCCCGCAAACGCGCTGAGCAGGTCAAACCTCAACTCACGGTCGATGCGCGCGCATTGGCTGAACGGGCAGCCCTAGCCTTTAGAGCTACGGAAGCTAATCCGTCGACCACGCCTGTCCTGACAGCGGACCTGGGAGCAGATGCTTCGAGCGTGGCCTTAGCTCAGAAGGCGCTTTCGCGCCTGGGCTACTATCAAGGTCCCACGGACGGTGGTGCGTCGCCGGCGCTTAAGATGGCGGTTGCAGCTTACCAAAGAGACCAGAACGTCGCGCCGACCGGCACACTAGACCCGGCGACCGTTCAGCGCCTCTCCGTCTTCACCCGCTGACCTAAGACGGCCACGCGTCGTCCACCTAAGGGGCGTCGGAATTGGATTTCTACCTGCCGATAGCCGAGGTTTCGGTCAATGCGCCACTGTTGATCGCGCTGGGTGCTATGGTTGGGTTCATCTCCGGCCTGTTCGGCATTGGCGGCGGGTTCTTGATGACGCCGATCTTGGTATTTCTAGGAATTCCACCTGCGGTGGCGGTGGCCAGCCTCGCTAGCCATGTTGCGGCCTCCTCGACCTCGAGCGTTATCTCCTACACCCGCGCCCGAGCGGTCGACTTTCGTATGGGCGGGGTGTTAGCGGCCGGTGGCGCGTTCGGCTCAATTGTTGGTGTTGAGGTGTTCCGTTGGATACGCCTGATGGGACAGGCCGACTTTGTGGTTTCCCTCTCCTACCTAATATTTCTGGGCGCGATTGGCGGCTTGATGCTCAACGAGTCCCTCGGGTCCATCTTGCGCGCACGGCGTGGTCAGCCACCGGTCCCGCGCGGAGATCGGCGACCGCCTTGGCTTTATGGCCTGCCATTGAAGGTGCGGTTCCCGCGTTCCAAACTCTTTATCAGCGTCATTCCACCGATCCTGCTAGGCGTTTTTGTCGGCATTTTGTCGGCCGTCATGGGGGTGGGCGGCGGGTTTGTTCTGGTGCCGGCCATGATTTACCTGCTGCGCATGCCCGCCGGCGTGGTGGTTGGTACCAGTCTTTTCCAGATTATTATCACCACCACCCTGACCAGCATCCTTCAGGCCGGTCGCAATCAAACCGTCGATATTGTGCTCGCGACCCTGCTCCTTATAGGCGGGGTTATTGGGGCCCAACTCGGTGCCAAAGCGTCTTCCCGGTTTCGAGCAGAGGAGCTTCGAGCCGTCTTGGCTCTGATCGTGCTGGCGGTTGGCCTACGCATGGGGATCGGCTTGTTCCTGACCCCCGCTGACCCGTTTGTTCTGATGACGGGCAATGGCTGATGGTTGCAGCAGAACACCCAACTGCGCCTGTCCCGTCGATCTCGGCAGCCTTGACCACAGCCAAGGTGCAAGTGACATCGGGGTTCCGTGGCGCACGGATTGTCGTCTATGGCGCGGTTTTTGATCCAGACGATAGTAAGAGCGATGTTATCGTCATTGTTCGCGGACCCGACCAGCCGGTCCGTATCGCCCGCAAAGTGCATATCGCTGGTCTTTGGTTGAACTCCCGGCCTGTCGTCTTCCAAGGTGCGCCAGGCTTCTACATGACCGCATCGACCAAACCTCTGGATCAAATTGCAGACTTTGGCGTCCTAAGGCGTTTAGGGGCGGGCATCGACCACCTGACAATAGCGGCGCCGGCCGAACAGCGTATCGAAACGCGCTACGGTGTCCGCGACATGGTGGTTTCGAGCTTGGGTTCTGACTATCTCGACTGGCGGCAAGCTGTCATTCGCCTCAAGCAAAAATCGGGCCTCTATGACGCCGATAGTGCGGGCGTCATCTATGTCGATAAGGGGCTGTTCAAGTCAGAAATTGACCTGCCTACCGACGCTCCAATCGGGAATTATAAGGTCCAGATCCTGCTGCTTCAGAAGGGACAATTGGTTTCAGAACGCCATCGCGATCTCACGATTGAGAAGGTTGGTTTTGAACGTACCCTTTACGTGTTCGCCCATAGCAGGCCATGGTCCTATGGTGTGGTCTCGGTAATCATCGCCTTGGCCGCAGGCTGGGCCGCGTCGGCCGCTTTCAGGAGAGCCTGAGTGGAAGAAACCGCACCAAAGCCGATCTGGGTGGTGGCTCTTATCGGGCTTCTCGGATTTCCAATTCCCGCATTGGTCTATGCCTATGGCAGCCATGATATTGCGACACTTGGCTTGAATGTATTGATTACTTGGTCAGCCGTGATCATGGGATTTTTGGGCGGGATTAGATGGGGCTTAGAGAGCGCACGCCCCGACCCGCGTTGGGCCCGCTTGGCGGCATCAACGGTCTCGCCCTTCGCCGGTTTCCTGCTCTTTGCGGCCCGCCATTACATCCATGCCGACTGGGTCATCAGCGGATTTTTGGTGGCATTCATGGTTCAGTGGCTGTTTGACCATGCTACCCCAGAAAGTCCCGTACGATATCCGCGCCTGACTACCATCCTAACTCTGGTCGCCTGCGTCTCTCTGGCCGTCGCCCTCGAAAAAGCACTCCGGATCTAGCTCTGCGTTTTTCCGAAAAACCTATG
Organism: Alphaproteobacteria bacterium; assembly: GCA_031367485.1. Taxonomy (GTDB): domain Bacteria; phylum Pseudomonadota; class Alphaproteobacteria; order Caulobacterales; family Caulobacteraceae; genus Phenylobacterium. Next base: position 11,549 of record JANLPX010000057.1, read on the forward strand.
GGTTAAATATCGTCAGGCCCCTGCGCGCTCTAACTCAAAGCCCTCATAGCCATTGGCGGCGACCTCGTTGCACTTCTCGCGATAGACGCCGAACCCACCGATATAGGGCATGAAGACGCGCGGTTTTCCGGGAATGTTGGCCCCGAGATACCAAGAATTGGCCTGCGGATAGAGTGTGGTGTCGGCCACCTCGTTCACATGCGCCACCCAGGCGTCCTGCGCCTCTCGCGTGGCTTCAATGGCTCCGATTTGCCGATCACCAAGATAGGCGATGCACCTCGCGATCCATTCCACATGCTGTTCGATGGACACCACCATATTGGACAGCACCGATGGGCTGCCGGGACCCGTCACGATGAACAGGTTGGGAAAGCCCGCAATCGCCAGACCCAGATAGGTGCGCGGACCTTCGGCCCAACTGTCTTTAAGGGCCTCACCGCCCCGGCCACGAATATCGATCCGACCTAGAGCGCCGGTCATGGCGTCATAGCCGATGGCATAGACTAGGGCGTCGAACTCATAGTCCCCGCCCGTCGTGCGCAGGCCTTTTGGCGTGATCGCCTCAATGGCCTCAGACTGCAGGTCTACTAAGCTGACATTGGGTCGGTTGAACGTCGCGTAATAGCCGGTGTCCACGCACAGACGCTTGGTCGCCAAGGGGTAGGTCTTGGGGATCAGCTTCTCGGCCACTTCCGGATCGGTAACGATCCCGCGGATCTTGTCGGCCACGAATTCTACTGCGGTGTCGTTGGCCGCCTTATCGACAATGATGTCGGCAAAAGCCCCGGCCAAGGCGAACCCACCGATGGCCCAGCGCTCATCATACCGGCGCTGGCGCTCCTCAGCTGAGACCTCCAGCGCCAAGCCCTCTTCCTGGGCCACGGCCACAATGCCAAAGCCTGACTCCCGCGCGGCCTGGCGATATTCCGCGCGGTGCGCCTTCCAGTCAGCGGCCTTTACCGGGTCTACCGGCCCGTTGTGGGCTGGCACGCTGAAATTGGGTGTACGTTGGAATACAGTCAGCTCGGTTGCCTGTTCGGCGATCAGCGGAATGGATTGAATGGCCGATGACCCCGTGCCGATCACCCCCACCCGCTGGCCGGTGAAGTCTACGCCACCCTTGGGCCAATGGCCGGTATGATAGGTCTTGCCCTGGAAGCTTTCCATGCCGGGGAAGTTCGGGCTATTGGTCACCGACAGGCACCCCGTCGCCATGATGCAGTACTTGGCGGAAACGACTTCGCCCTTATCGGTGGTAACGGTCCATCGTCCAACGGCTTCGTCATAGATCGCTGAGATCACGCGGGTCTCAAACGCGATGTCACGCTTCAAATCAAATCGTTCTGCCACGTGGTTCAGGTAACGCAACAGCTCTGGCTGGGTAGCATAGCGCTCGCTCCAAACCCACTCGTCCTGCAATTCGTCAGAGAAGGAATACGAGTATTCCTGGCTCTCAATGTCCACGCGCGCGCCCGGGTAGCGGTTCCAGTACCAGGTGCCGCCAACGCCGGTTCCCGCCTCAAATACGCGCGCTGACACACCCTGACCACGCAGTTTGTGCAGCATGTAGAGACCTGCAAACCCGGCCCCGACGATCACGGCGTCTACTTCGCTCTTCGTCGATTCAGACATCTGCAGTCTCCCGGGTTTTCTTATTGAAACCACGATAGCGCAGAATCTTGCGCGCGCGAGCGGTTCTCGCTCAAACCCCGATTATCGAGCGCCAGCCCACGGCGTGAACCCGAGTGGTCCCCAGCGCGCCGATCAGGGGCGGCCGCGAAAACAAACCAGAAAACGCGGCGTCCCGGACGCTCAAACCGCCCGCATAGGCCCCGAAGGCGGGTACCACCATCCGGCTGCCGTCCGTGGCAAAACATCGCCGTCGTACGGAGCCCTTTGCCGAAGCAACCCGCGCGCAAGGATGCAGATGGCCCGCCACCTCACCCTCTTGCAAACCGGGCAAG
>JANLPX010000163.1:0-5516 GCA_031367485.1 Alphaproteobacteria bacterium
GCCGACTATTCGGCAACCGTTGCCCCGCACTATTTCAACTATCGCAAGACCTCAATCTATGCCGGATCCAACGAGATCCAGCACAATATCATGGCCAAGATGGTGCTCGGGCTCTGAGCCTGCGCGCTCGGAGACCGAACATGTATTCCAGGTTTGAAGCGGCGCTGGACGCTGCAGTGGCGACGGGGCGGATCGCTGGTGCCGTTGCGCTGGTGACAGATCGTGACGGGGTGACCTATCGCCACGCGGCGGGGGTGCGATCGGTGAGCGCGTCTGCAAAGATGGATCAAGAGACGGTCTTTTGGATCGCGTCGATGACCAAGGCGGTGGTGTCGGTGGCGGCGCTGCAATTGGTGGAGCAGGGCAAGCTCAGCCTTGACGGCGATCTGTCAGAGTTATTGCCAGACTTGGCAGATTTGCAAGTGCTGGACGGGGTTGATGAAACCGGTACGCCGAAGACCCGACCCGCCAAGAGCAAGGTGACCTTGCGCCAGATGCTGACCCACACCTCGGGCATGGCTTATGGTTTTACCAGCCCGGCCGCCCAAGCCTATATCGAGGCTTCAGGGCTTGATCCCAATAGCGGCACCCGGGCGGGCTTGAAGCAAGCGCTACTATTCGAGCCCGGCGCGGGGTTCATCTATGGCATCGGAATTGATTGGGCGGGCGTCGCCATTGAGGCGGCCAGCGGACAGCGGCTGGACGCTTATTTGCGCGACCATGTGCTGGATCCCCTGGGTATGAGCGATACGGGTTTTGCGCAAACCCAAGAGCAGGTGGTGCGCAAGGCCGGAGTGCATGTGCGCGGGCCGGACGGTGCCCTGATGCCATTCCCATTTGGTATGCCGGCTGACCCGGAAGTTTTGTCAGGCGGTGGCGGGCTATCGAGCACCGCGCCGGACTATGGGCAGTTCCTGCGTATGCTGTTGAACGGCGGGGCGTTGGACCGCGTGCGGGTGTTGTCGGCGAAGACCGTGGCAGGGTTGGCAGAAAGTCACACAGGGCCGCATCGCGCGATGATTAAGTCGGCAAACCCGATGCTGAGCAATGATTTTGACCCCTATTCGGATATGGTCGCCGGGCATGGTCTAGCCACCATGGTAACACCGCGTGCCACGAAAGACGGACGCAGTGCGGGCAGTCTGGCTTGGGCTGGCCTGGCCAATACCTACTACTGGGTCGATCCGGTCGGCGGAAGAGCTGGAACCTTGATGGTCCAGTTGCTACCCTTCGCTGACCCCGAAGTGTTGGCGTTATTCGGCGCGCTGGAGCGGGACGCCTACGGGGTTTGACCCGCCGCTGCCAGCCTAATCGGCACAGACTTATAGGCTGGCGTGCCGCTGCGGGTGTCGTGGTCGTCAAGTACAACCAAGCCATTGGCTTCCGGGTAATAGGCGGCAACGCAGCCACGCGGCAGATCGCGGGCAACGGCCGTGAAGCGCCGCAGGATGCGATCTTGGTGGGTGTCAAAAGCCGGAGCGAGATCGATAAGATCGCCACTTGCCAGTCCGCGCTCGGCCAAGTCCTCTGGGTGGATGAACACCACATCGCGTCGCCCGAAGATGCCGCGATAGCGGTCATCGGATCCATAGATGGTGGTGTTGTACTGGTCATGGCTGCGTAGAGTGGTCAGCAACAGCACCTCAGCATCGCCGCGACGGGGGTCTTGGCCATCTGGGTGATGAATTAGGAAGTTGGCCTTGCCATTGGGGGTGAGCCAGACCCGGTCGGACGACGCGACGGGTAGGCGAAACCCACCGGGGGTGCGGATGCGCAGGTTATAGTCGGCGAACAGGTCTGGAAATACGGCTTCGATCAGGTCGCGGATGGCGTCATAGTTTGCAGTAAGGCCCGACCAGTCAACCGGGTCGTTTGGCCCAAACAGCGCCAGGGCAAGCCCGGCGACGATGGCGGGCTCGGAGCGCAGATTGGCCGAGGCGGGCGCGTTCAAGCCCCGTGAGGCGTGGACCATCGACATGGAGTCTTCAACGGTGACGGCTTGGCGACCGCTGGCCTGAACGTCGATCTCAGTTCGGCCAAGGCAGGGCAGGAGAAGGCTCTGGCGACCGGGAAGAAGGTGGGTCCGGTTTAGCTTGGTGGCGATGTGGACGGTCATCTCCGGCCTGCGCATGGCCGCAAAGGTCCGCAGCGGATCTGGAGCAGCGACTGCGAAATTGCCGCCCAACCCGATGAAAACCTTGGCGTCACCGCGTTCCATGGCAGCAATCGCCTCGACGACCGTGTGGCCGTGCTTTCGCGGAGCCTTGATGTTGAACACAGCATCCATAGACGCCAGAAACGATTCAGACGGCTTTTCCCAGACGCCGACTGTACGGTCTCCCTGGACATTGGAATGACCGCGCAAAGGACATATGCCCGCGCCGGGTCGGCCGATATTGCCCTTGAGGAACAGCAGGTTGGTGAGCTGCTGGACGGTGGACGAGGCACTGCGGTGCTGGGTCAGGCCCATGCCGTAACAGAGGATCGTTGCCTTGGCGTCGGCATAGAGCCGCGCGGCTTCCTCGATCTGGGCACGAGGAATACCGGACTCAGCCTCCAGACTCTCCCAGCTTTGGGTGGAGAGATCGGCGGAGAGAGCCTCAAAACCATGGGTATGGGTGTTGATGAAGTCGTGGTCGAGCACATCGGTCGCCGCCTCAGATCGATCCCAGGCGATCAGGGCCTTCATCATCCCCTGGACCATGGCCGCGTCGCCGCCGATGCGAACCTGATAATATCGCGAGGCGATGTCAGTCGAGCCGAGAGTGGCCATTTCGACCGGGTCCTGGGGTGAGGCGAACCTCTCCAAAGCCCGTTCGCGCATAGGGTTGAACACCAGGATGCCGGCACCGCGGCGCGCAGCATCGCGCAGGGTGGTCATCATCCGGGGGTGGTTGGTGCCGGGGTTGTGGCCAAAGCTTAGGATCAGGTCGGCATGGTCGAAATCCTCCAGCGTTACCGAGCCCTTACCCACCCCGATCGCGTCCGGCAGGCCCACGCTGGTGGGCTCGTGGCACATGTTGGAGCAGTCGGGGAAATTGTTGGTGCCGAACTTTCGGCCTAGCAACTGGTAGAGGAAGGCCGCTTCGTTGGAGGCCCGCCCGGAGGCATAGAACTCGGCTTGGTCTGGATGCTTGAGCGCGTTGAGCGCCGCTGCTGCCTGAGTGAAGGCATCGTCCCAGCTGATCGGCAGGTAGCGATCGCTCACCGGGTCGTAGGCCAGGGGGTCGGTGAGACGACCAGCATCCTCAAGCTTGTGGTCGCTCCAGGTGCGCAGTTCCGTCAGGGTGTGGGACGCAAATAGGTCCGGCGTCGCGCGCTTGGTGGTCGCCTCCCAGGCCACGGCTTTGGCCCCGTTCTCACAGAATTCGAAGGCGCTGGTGTGTTTAGGGTCGGGCCAAGCGCAGCCGGGACAATCGAAGCCTTCCGGCTGGTTGGCCGCGAGCAGGGTTCGACCGCCCGCAACGACCGTATGCTGATCGGAGAGCACTTTGCCGACCGACTTCAGGGCACCCCAGCCACCGGCGGGTCGGTTATAGGTCTCGACTCCGGGGATTTTCCTTTTCGACATCAGGCGGCCTGGGTTTCCGTAGTGATCGGCCACAGCCCGAGGCGTTGGCTGCAACTGAAGACCGTGTGACCATCCTCGCGGGCCAAGGCGACCAGGGTGACGCCAGCTTGCTCAGCCTTGCTGATGGCTAGGTCGGTCGGAGCCGACACTGCTACGATCATCGGGCAGCCGATCCTGGCGACCTTTTCCACCATCTCGAAAGAGCAACGGCTGGTGACGACGATGAAACCGGCAGCGATGTCGGTGCGCACGGCTAAGAGACCGCCTGCCAGTTTGTCGAGCGCGCTGTGGCGGCCAACGTCTTCGCGCACGAGGCTGACTTCCCCACGGGCGTCCGCAAATCCTGCCGCGTGAGTGGCGCGAGTGGCGCGACCCAGCACCTGATGGTCAGCCATGGCGGCAACGGCGCGTTGGACAGCCTGTGGCGAAAAGGTTTGCCCTTGCCCCACAACGGGCAATACGCGCACCGCGTCGGCTAGTCGTTGAACGCCGCATAGCCCGCAGCTGGAGCGGCCCTCCAGGGTGCGAGGTCGGGCCCTACGGCGCGCTGAATTAGCCGAGAGGCGGACATTGGCCAGGATGCCCTGGGGGGTAGGCTCAATATCGATGCCCAAGATTTCGTCGAAGGCGGCGATGGCTTCGGTCACCGTAAACCCACGAGCCAGGTCCTCGACATCGCCGGGGGTCGCCATCAAGACGGTGTGGGGGCGGCCGTCGAACGAGAGGCCAATGGCCGTCTCAATCGGTGTTTGGCGCTCGATCTCGCGAGCCGGTTGATGGCAGCGCCATTCAAGCCCAGCTCGACTACCGACCGTTTCATCAAGGGTGCGCATGGTTTGAACCTCCGCGACTGACCAATCCACACCCATCAGACTAGGTCAGCAGCGCGGTCTTCGCGCGCTGTATTTGTCGCGATGTGGCGCGGGCAAAACCTCAAAAACGCATGCAGCTATGCGACCAGGCTACAGTGATCTGGCGATCAACCCCGCCAACCTCGCCACGCCATCCTCGATCTGGGCCACGGTGGGCATGGAATAGCTGAGGCGGATGGCATTGGTCGCCGGGACCTCGCCGAAGAAGGGTGCGCCGGGCACGAAGGCCAGGCGCTCTTCGGCCAGGGCACGCTCCAGCAGGCGCGCGCCGTCCATGCCGTCGGGAAGCCAGAGCCAGACGAACATGCCGCCTTGTGGCTTGGACCAGGTGACGCCAGGGGGCATGTGGCGATCTAGGGCCGCGAGTGTGGCCTTAGCTTTAGCACCGTAAGCATTGCGCAGGGTGCTGAGGTGTTGCTCGTAACCCTCTGAAACGGCGCGGTATGCGGCCATTTGATTGAGCGTGGAGACGTGCAGGTCGCTGCCCTGTTTTAGCAGAACCAGCTTTTCGATTACGGCGCGGGGGCCGCAGACCCAGCCGAGACGCAGGGCCGGAGACACCGTCTTAGAGAAGGTGCCGCAGAACAGGGTCCGGGTGTTTTCGATGGAGCCCGTGCGGGCGATATCTAGGGAGAGCAGGGTGGGCAGTGCCTCGCCCTCAAAGCGTAGCTCGCGATAGGCGGCGTCTTCGATCAAGGTCATGTCGAGACGCTCGGCCATGTCCAACAGCCCATTGCGCTCGGCTAGGGTGAGGGTGACGCCAGAGGGGTTGGCGAAGTCGGGCACGAAATAGCCCAGGGGCTGGGGTTGGCGACCCTGCATCAGGGGTGCGGGGTCATAGCCGTCGCTCAGGGCGTTGTCGGGGAGGTCCAGATAGGTAGGCTCATAGGCGTTAAAGGCTTGCAGCGCGCCCAGATAGGTGGGTCTGGCGACCATCACCGTATCGCCTGGCGTGATTAGAAGTTTGCCAAGGAGATCGAGCGCCTGCTGCGAGCCGGCGGTGATGATGATGTTGTGCTCGTCACAGACAACACCGCCAGCGGCCATGCGCTCGACGATCCAGCGACGCAGAG
>JANLPX010000247.1:0-2773 GCA_031367485.1 Alphaproteobacteria bacterium
AGGGATGGGCCTGCAAGACGCGCTCATAGGCGGCCAAGGTCGCCGCGCACATGGCGTCATTGGCATAGAGTTGGCGCGCGCGCTGCGCCGCCATGTGCCCCATTTGCCCTAAGCCTTCCCGGCCCATGTCCAACGCCAAAGCTATGGCTCCAGTCCATGCCTGGGCGTCTCCAGGGGGCACCAACCAACCCGTTTTACCGTGCAGGACCGTTTCAGTCGTTCCGCCATGGGCCGAAGCGATCACTGGCCGACCCATAACCTGGGGCTCCACGGCCGCGCGGCCGAAGGACTCTGGAACCGTGGTGGGCAGTATGGCTAGGTCGCACAACAGGCAGGCCGCCGGCATATCATCGCAATGGCCCACCAACTTCACGATGTCGGTCAGATCGGCCGCGGAGATCGCTGCTTCCAGCTCATGACGATATTCAGTGCGGCCTTGATCATCGCCTGCGAATAGAATCACAAAATCCCTACGTCCTTGGTCTCTCAACCGCTTGGCGGCTTCGATTATAGTCAAATGGCCTTTGATCCGGGTTAGTCGGCCACCCAGCAAAATCTTGATGCGCCCGTCGTTTGGGAGCGCCCACTGAGCCCTTAAGGCCTCGAGCCGAGCGTCTGAAACGCCTGCTGGATCAAATCGTTCCAGGTCTACGCCGCGAGGAATGGTCACGATCTTGGCGGCATCCAGACCATGCTCGGCCAGCACGTGGTCGCGGGTATAGTCGGAATTGGCGATCACCAGGTCGCCTCGAGTCATGACGGCATTGTACCAGCGCTTAAGGTGGGACTTTGCCTTGTAGACACCGTGATAGGTCGCCACGAAGGGCGTATTCGTCGCGTGAGCCGCCCACAGGGTTGAAAAAGCCGGGGCACGGGACCGCGCATGCACCAAGCTGACATGCTCTTTTCGTATTAAGTCAGCCAGGCGGGCTGCGTTTCCGAGCATAACCAGCGGGTTCTTTGACTGAACCGGCATTGGGACCAGCTTGCCGCCATCTGCTTCCAGGCGCGCTGCCATCCGGCCGCCCCGTGTGGCGATCAGCGCCGTTCCACCGGCGCGCACCACCGCACGCGCCACATCAATGGCGCTCTGTTCGGCCCCGCCGGTCTCCAGCTCGGGGACGACCTGCAGAAGAGTGAAATTTGGTGGTAAGGTCACGACACTCTGCATAGCGCACGCTTGTGTCAGGTAAACCCCGTCCTCAGGCTGACGCGCGCCTCAGTTACCGCTAAATCTGTGCGATGGACGAAGAGATCGGCTTCTTAGACCGCCCCGACGGTGAAAAACTGGCTTGGCGACGGATTGCGGGGGCCAGCCCGACGGTGGTCTGGCTTGGCGGCTTCAAGTCCGACATGTCTGGTACTAAGGCCCAAGCCTTGGCCGATTGGGCCATCGCCAAGGGCCGTAGCTATGTGCGGTTTGACTATCTGGGACATGGTCAATCGAGCGGGGCCTTTGAGTCGGGTACGATCTCCAGGTGGCGTGAGGATGCTCTGGCTGTTATTGATCAGTTGACGACCGGTCCGCTGGTGTTGGTGGGTTCATCTATGGGCGGTTGGTTGTCCTGCCTCGTGGCAACTGTGCGCAAACCACGTATTCAGGCGATGGTGCTGATCGCCCCTGCGGCCGATTTCACGCAGAAACTCATGGCACCGCAAATGACAGCGTCTGACCGCGCAGCTCTGGCCCAGACGGGGGTGTGGCTGCGCCCCTCTGATTATGGCGCGCCTTATCCCATCACCGCCGCCTTGCTGGAGGACGGTGCTAAGTGGTCGATCCTGCCTGGGCCTGTCGCCATCGATTGTCCGGTCCGCGTCCTGCAGGGGGGTGCCGATACCGATGTCCCTTGGCGACACGCCCTGAGCCTAGCCGAGGCGATAAGTGGGCCAGATGTCGTGTTTACGCTTATCAAAGACGGCGACCACCGTCTCTCGCGACCCCAGGATATCGCGCGAATGATCACAGCTTTGGAAGAGTTCGCCGACCCCTCGATCTAAGCGGCAACCACCTTTACATCGGTCTTCGGAAAGTCGTCGCCCTTGAAGAGCAAGCCATCGCCTTCGGTTGCGGCCAGGGCGTAGGCAAAGCAATCACCGAGATTGAGTTTGGCCGGTGTTGCACGGCCATACCGTTCATGAGCGTCCACTGCCAATCGCCCGTGTTCGGGTGTGAGGTCACGGACTTCGACGCCGCACTCCTCGAGCAGAGCCTCAGCAAGTGGCAATCCATTCAAGCCGTGCGTCGCTCGAAATCGCACCATGACCTCCCAATAGTTAATGGGGGAAATGACTGAACTGCCGTTCCGTAAGAGTGCTTCCTTGAAGGTTTGGCCCTCTGGTTCATCCAGCAAGATTGCAAGGATGGCAGACGCATCGACAGTAATCACTTCGGCAAACCATACTCATCGTAGAAGTCGTCATCGGTTAGGGCTGGGCCAATGATTGGCAACAGTCTGATCTGCCTTAGAAGCTCGTCGACCGAATCTGTACGGTCTTGCAGCGTGTTCCGCGTTTGCTCTCGGATCAGCGCGGATTTGACGGCCTTGGCAACGACGTCTGTAATCGGCAAAGCCGACAACGCCGCCAGCTCGCGAATATCGCGTACGACATCCTCTCGGCGAATTTGAATTGGCGCGTTCATGATGACCGACAGTCTATCATGAAAACTCCGTCTGTTCTACCCACCACGCCAGGATGCTCGCCAGTCCTTCCCGATAGGTCGGGAACTGCGGGCGCCATCCCAGCTCGGCCTTGGCCCGCGCATTTGAGACCC
>JANLPX010000252.1:0-8608 GCA_031367485.1 Alphaproteobacteria bacterium
AGTCATCCTGGTCGGCGGTATGACCCGCATGCCCAAGGTCATCGAGACGGTGAAGGAATTCTTCGGTCGTGAGCCGCACACCGGGGTCAATCCCGATGAGGTTGTGGCGCTCGGCGCAGCAGTGCAAGCTGGCGTGCTGCAAGGCGACGTCAAGGACGTATTGCTGCTGGACGTGACCCCACTCACCCTGGGTATCGAAACCCTGGGCGGCGTGTTCACCCCGCTGATCGAACGCAACACCACTATTCCGACCAAGCGTTCGCAGACCTTCTCTACGGCCGATGACAATCAGTCGGCGGTGACCATTCGGGTGTTCCAAGGCGAACGACCGATGGCCCACGACAACAAGATGCTTGGACAGTTCGATCTGGTCGGTATTCCGCCTGCGCCGCGCGGCATTCCGCAGGTCGAGGTCACCTTCGATATCGACGCCAACGGCATCGTCAATGTGTCGGCCCGCGACAAGGCGACCAGCAAAGAGCAATCGATCCGCATCCAGGCCAATGGCGGTCTATCAGACGCCGATATTGAGGCCATGGTCCGCGAGGCTGAGGCCAACAAGGCTGATGACGAAAAGCGCAAGGCGGTGGTTGAAGCCAAGAACCATGGCGAGGCCCTGATCCACTCTACCGAAAAAGCCATGGCAGAACATGGCGATAAGGTGGGCGAGCCCGAAAAGGATGCGATCACGGCGGCGATTGCCGACCTGAAGTCCTCCCTCGAGGGCGACGACGCCGAGGCGATAGCATCCAAGACCCAGACCCTGGCTCAAGCTTCTATGAAGCTTGGCGAGGCTATGTATGCGGCTCAGCAAGGCGGCGAAGGTGATGGCCCTGCAGCCTCAGCTGAAGACGACGTTGTGGATGCCGAGTTCGAAGAAGTTGGCGACGACGACGAGAAAAAATCGGCCTAGGCCGTGTCCCTGATGGCTTAGTCGCTATCAGGGATTCATTTGGCGATGGCCGACCTTGCATGGTCGGCCAGAACCGCCCACCTTCCCCTTAGTTATGCTGTGAGCGCCTGACCTTCGATGCGGGACTATTACGAGATATTGGGTGTATCGCGGGGCGCAGACGATGCGGCGCTGAAGGCTGCGTTCCGTAAACTGGCTATGGAACATCACCCTGACCGCAATGGCGGTTCGGAAGAGGCCTCGACCAAATTCAAAGAACTCAACGAAGCCTATTCCATTTTGTCGGACGCTAAAAAGCGGGCCGCTTATGACCAATTCGGCCATGCGGGTGTGAATGGTCCGCAGGGCGGCGGCTTCACCGATGTGAACGACATCTTCTCCGAAGTGTTCGGCGATGTGTTCGGCGACATGTTCGGCGGGGGTCGTCGCCAGCGTAGCGGTCCGGCTCGGGGCCAGGACCTGCGCTATGACCTTGAGATCACCTTGGAACAGGCCTGCGCCGGCTCTGAAGTTGAAATCGTCGTCCCGGCGTCCATCAACTGCGAGGCTTGCGAGGGTTCGGGCGCTAAGCCGGGCACGACTCCAACAGTTTGTGGTTCCTGCGGTGGGGCTGGTCGGGTTCGTGCCAGCCAGGGGTTTTTCTCGGTCGAGCGCGCGTGCCCGCGCTGTGGCGGGGCAGGCCGCGTCATCGCCGATCCCTGTCAGACCTGTCGCGGCCATGGGCAAGTCCGCAAAGAGCGCACACTTCAGGTTCGCATTCCTGCCGGCGTCGACGATGGCTCGCGCATTCGCTTGGCGGGCGAAGGTGACGCCGGCGCGCGCGGCGGCCCGCGTGGCGACCTCTATATTTTCCTGGGCGTAACCCCACATGAACTGTTCGAGCGCGACGGCTTGGACCTGCACTGCACGGTTCCAGTACCGATGACGGTCGCGGCGCTGGGCGGCGACATTGAGGCTCCGTGCTTGATGGGCGGTCCTGACTGTGACGGGACCTGCCGCATCGAGGTTAAGGTGCCTGAAGGCTCCCAGACCGGGCGCACCGTTCGGCTCAAGGGTAGGGGCATGCCCTCCCTGCGTTCCCGCGAGCGCGGCGATCTTGTGGTCGAGTTGTTCGTCGAAACCCCCACCAAACTCAATGCCAAGCAGAAGGTGCTGCTCCGCGAGTTAGCTGAGCTCTGTGGTGAGCAACAGCACCCCAAGTCGGCCAATTTCATCGGCAAGGCTAAACGGTTTTGGGAAGACGTGACCGGGGTCTAGACTGCACCCAACAATTGGGATGCAGGGACACATGAACCAGGATGAATTGCTGGGTTTCTATACGGCACCGGGCCAGTTCACAGGGCTCCAGGCTTTTGCCGACCAAGTCGATCACGTCTCATCGGACGCTGAGTCGCTGGCCCGCATTGTTCAGGGACTACTGATCCACGAGGGCCTGACGGCGGCCTATGGCGTCTCAATGTCGCCGGCTCGCGTTGCCGAAAAGCAACTTCACAGCGCTGTTGCCATGTTGACCCAAGCGAAGCGTCTCGACAGCAATCCAATCACCAATGCGCGTAGTCCGGGGAACCGAGTGGTCGGCGTTTGTCGTCACTTCGCCACCCTTTTCGTTGCACTGATGCGACACAAGGCCATCCCGGCCCGCGTCCGATGCGGATTCGCGGCCTATTTTGCGCCCGGCAAGTATTTGGATCATTGGATTGGCGAGTATTGGAATGCGGCTCAGCAGCGCTGGATTCTCGTAGATGCTCAGGTCGATGATGTGCAGCGCACACTCTTTGGTTTGAGTATCGACACACTCGACGTTCCGCGTGACCAATTTCTGGTCGGGGGCGATGCGTGGCGAATGTGCCAGGAAGGGGCGGATCCGATGAATTTCGGCATTGCCGGGACGCAGATGTGGGGTCTCGTCGAAGTCTACGGCGACCTGTTCCAAGACTTGGCGGCCCTTCAGAATGTGGAGCTCCTGCCTTGGGGTTGGTATGGACTGGCGCTCGATCAAACCGGCATGAATGAGGTTGCGTTGATAGATCGATTGGCGGAAATTTCCAGTCAGGCAGATAGCGCGGCCCTCATTGCTCTGCGCAAGATGATTGCCGCTGACCCTCGACTAGGTGTGCCTATCGCATCCATCGATGCGATTGTTGAGGCGGATCGCGCAGCAATGAACGGAGCTTAAATCACTGGCATGATGTCGGGTGATAGGCGTAGATAATTCTCGGACAAGCGCCCACCCAAGTGGCGTCTTTGAGGAAACATAATGCTTACCAAAGTCCTAAGTCTTGCGGCTGTGGCCTTTATGGCGTCAGCGCTGCCGGCCGCGGCAAGCGACTATTCCAAGAGCCTTGTCCCCGGCTATCCCGACGTGGCAACCGAGTACCTGCAAATCAAAGGGTTCGCCGCCGCAGGCACACCTGCCGCCCTCAATACCGCGACTTTCCTGCGGGTGCGCGCCGCCGCCGATGGCGACAATCCCAAACCCGCCAATGCGGTGATCGTCAGCCTGCCGGGCTTTTCCTCGACCCCGCCGCACTGGCTCTTCCTGGCCAGTCAGTTGGTGCATAAGGCCCAAAGCCGCACCTGCGACGGCAAGCCCTGCCGTGTCGAGGTCTGGGTGTTGCAGCGGCGTGGCCCAAACCTTGCCGATACCTCCGCCCTGACCGCAGCCCGCAAGGCCAAAGATCCAAAGGTCGCCCTGGACTATTATCTGGGGGCCGATGCCCTTCAGCCCTCGGCGATCATTGGCGCACCGGGCCGGGTCGGCCCCGCCACCGCCAGTGCCAAGTGGAAGCCCTTCAGCCAGGGCGACCTCAACTTCATGGCCAATTGGGACTTCCAAGCCTATGCCGGTGACGTAGATGCCATGATCGGGCTGATCTCGCAAAAGACCGGCAATCACAACATCTTCCTGGCCGGTCACAGCCAAGGCGGTGGCTTTGTCTCGAACTATGCCGGCCGCATGCAGGCCGACGGCAAGCGGGCCGTGGCTAAGCTATCGGGCCTGATTTTCCTGGATGGTGGCCCGTCGTCTGGTAGTCAGGCGGCACCAACCTCGGCGGATCTGGATGGCTATTTCGCTCATGTTGCGGATCTGAGATCGGGCAAGGCTCCGGTGTTCACCGACGCCAGCGGCCTGCTTGGTGCCATTGCAGGCCCAGCGTCGGCCGCCAGCCAATCGGTAACCGGCATCTACTACGCCTATTCCGACCCCAAGGCCGAAACGATCTTTCCCTTGCGCGTTGCGGGCATGACACCAGGGCCTGGTGATGATTTTCTCAAGACCGTGCGCCTCACCTGGTTGGCGCGGGCCGGAACGAGTTTTGACACAGACCCGGTGCCCGATGGTGGCCTGCAAATCCCGGTCTTACAGTTCCTGGGTCAGGGCATGGGCAGGCTTGATTTCACGCCTCTGCCCGGCACGGAGGACAAATGCGACAAGACCCCTCCGGTGCCGTTCCCTGGACCCATGAGAGCCGTTCAACCCCCGCCGCCCAAGTGCGTCCTGTCCGGGGCGATGGTCGATACTGCTAAGGTCTATGACTGGATCGAGGGGGGCGGCAATGGCGGCTCAGCGATCGATGCTGGCAAGGCGTCCGCCTGGATGATCAGTCAAGCCTATGCCCCGTCGCGCTCCAACATTAAGCCAGTGACCGTCAATTTCGCCGTGGCGGGGACCAAGACGCTCGATGCCGCCGACATGATCGGCGCCAACTGGTATTCCGCTGAGCGTTGGGATTATGACGCCAATTTCGTGGGTCGGTTCAAGACCCTGAAGTTTGATCGCGACGGCGTGAAGCTCGATGTGGATAAGACCGCCATTGCCGATATCGCGGTCTATGTGGCGCGCCAGGGCTTTACCCAGGGAGTCTCTGGAAATCCGTTTCCCGGCGTTACCGACTATACTGAAATCAACAAGACCGGCACTTGGCAAACCCCATCGGCTAAGGCGATCACGCCCTTCGATCCCAAAATCAATGTGGCGATCTTGCACCACACTGACTTTGTCTCCGCAGACGACTCGACACCGAATAAGGGTCGCCCCGGTGACGCTGGTAACTCGGCGGTCGCCAACACCCTGATCGACTGGGTACTGAAGCGCTCCAAAGGAGCGGCGCGAGTGCCGACGCCCAAGGCGCTGGGCGTGGTGACTCGGTACTGATGACGGTCTCGATTGAGGCATTGGTCGCTGGCCAAGCGGTCATAGCGCGGCTTGATGCTAGCGCCCCGGGTCTGGTTACTGAGCTATTCTTAATTGGGTCTGCGATCTTGGACGATTGGCAAACGGGCCAGAGTGACGTCGACGTGCTGGGCATTTTGGCGCGCAATCCGACAGAGCCAGAGCGGCGGTGTCTAGAGGCTGCGCTCCGGTCCGAAGGACCGAAGATCGAGGCTGAATGGTTTACGCGCGCCGAGCTCGCGATCCCACAATCTACCGCCGTGCGCGCGGTCGCTCTGCGGACCCTTGTCCAAGGCGGGCTGTCTCTTCGCGGCGTGGTGCCGAGCCAGATCTCTGACAATTCGACGTTGCTGGCAGAGCTTCTAGTAGCCAACCTCCAAACCTATTGGTTCGATTGGATCGGTCGAGCACGCCAACCCTTCAGTCGTTTTGGACTTTCTATGCTCGGTGACTGGGCTCCAGCCTGGGGCGTGCTTGGCGTCGCCAGAATCATTTACACGCTAAGAACGGGCGACATAATTTCCAAATCCGGGGCCGGCCGATGGGCGCTATCCCAGTTTCCCGAACACGCCCGGATTCTCACCGAATGCATTCGGCTGCGAACTGGCGATGGCCCCAAATCCTATGTCGAACCTTTCCGCCGCAAGCGCGACGCCCTTGCGGCTATGAACGCGATGATCCTTGCGTCAAGGCCCTGATGTCCGTCCACACATAGCTCACCTCATAGACCACTCCGCCGGGGCCAGGTTCGCGACGTGGGGCTTCGGCTTGGCCGCCAAGACGTTCATAAAATCGGCGAGCCGGAAGGTTGTCCCTGAGCGTCGATATCACCAGGCTGCGGGCACCAAAGCCTGCCAGTACCCGGGATGCCGCCGTCACTAGCTCCCGCCCCAGTCCTGACCGCTGCGCGCTACGCCGGACATAGAGCGTTGGGATCTCGGCTTGGCCGGGGATCAGGTTACGAGAGGGTGCGCCGGTGATATAGCCAATTGCCCCGCGTCGGTCTGCCGCCACTAGGGTTACACTATGGTCGCCGGGCCGGGTCAGCGCCTTGCGAAACCTTTGCGCGTGAATGTCCGCGCTCATCCGATCCAGAAAGCCGTCGGGAAGCAGGCCGCGATAGCTTTCTTGCCAGGACGCCACATGAACCTGCGCCAAGTCATTGGCGTCGTCAGGACCGGCGGGATAGATCACGTGAGTCACGAGGAAACTCCGGCAATCCATAGAGCTTGGTGATCTCTGCGCCGAGATCAAGTGGCGATCTGTGCTGACGGCGCGCGCTTGGCACGTTAACCTTTGTGCCGACCATGAATGCACAAACCCCAACCCCGCCTGATTCGACCGGTGCCACACCGGTCATGGCTCAGTTTTTTGAAGCCAAGGCGCGTCAGCCTGACGCCCTAGTGTTCTTCCGCATGGGGGACTTCTACGAACTGTTTTTCGAGGATGCTGAGAAAGCTGCCTCAGCTCTAGGCATCACACTGACCGCGCGCGGCAGCCATGCAGGGGCGCCAATCCCCATGTGCGGTGTGCCGATTCACGCTGCCGAGGCCTATCTGGCCAAGCTCATTCGCGCAGGGTTCAAGGTGGCCGTCTGTGAGCAGATGGAAAACCCAGCTGAGGCTCGCAAACGGGGCTCTAAGGCCATCGTGCATCGCGACATCACACGCGTCGTCACGCCAGGTACCTTGACTGAAGACGGCCTGCTCGATGCTCGGGGTGCTAACCGCTTAGCGGCTATTGCCGTCCGCGCGGGCTCTGCCGCCGTCGCCAGCGTCGAGCTCTCCACGGGTGAAGTCGAGTGTTGGGCGGTGGCGCGGGAGGGTTTGGCCTCGGCCTTGGCGGCACTCGGAGCCTCAGAGGTCCTCGTCCCTGACCGATTGTTCGCTGATGGGTCAATTCAGGACTCGCTCCGCGGGGCCGGCGGGTTGATCCAACCGATGCCTTCAGCCTTGGCTGAACCCGGAGCCGCCGAGGCTCGCCTCAAGCGGCTCTATGGTGTCGAAACACTAGATGGTTTTGGCGCGCTCTCCGGGGCGGAAGTTTCGGCCCTTGGACTGATCGCCGCCCACCTTGAAACCACCCAAGCCGGACGGGTGCCGGCGCTCTCAGCCCCGCGCAGGGCCGGTGAGGCTGACATTATGTCCATTGATCCGGCCACGCGGACCAGCCTGGAGATCGAGCGCAGCCTCTCCGGTACTAGGGACGGATCGCTATTGGCCGCGATCGATCGCACCATGACAGCGCCTGGTGCCCGCCTTCTGGCGGCGCGGCTCTCCCGCCCGCTGCTCGATCCTCATGCGATCAATGCCCGACTAGATTCGGTCTCCTGGTTCTTGGCCAACCGCCAGGGGCGTCAGGCCATGCGAGATAGGCTCAAGGGTTCTGGCGACATGGCGCGCGCCCTATCGCGCCTGGTTCTGGGACGCGGCGGCCCGCGAGATCTGGCAGCTTTGCGCGACGGGCTGACGGGCGCGATGGCTATTGCTGAATTGCTGCAGGCAGATCTTACGCCACTCGCCTTGGCCGTTCCGCCTGAGATAGCGGCCGCGCGCGACGACCTTGATCTTCCGAACCACCAGACCTTGGCTCAATTCCGAGAATTGCTATTGGCCGGGCTGGGACCGGACTTGCCGCTCCAGGCCCGCGACGGCGGCTACGTTGCCGTTGGAATTCGCGCCGAATTGGATCAGGCGCGATCTCTTAGGGATGACAGTCGCCGGGTCGTCCTGGCGCTGGAGGCGCAGCTCGCAGTCGATAGCGGCGTAGCGCTGAAGATCCGACACAATGCCGTCCTGGGTTACTTCGTCGAAACCACGGCGAAGGCCGCTGAGCCCCTGATGGCGTCCCCGACCTTCATCCATCGGCAAACCTTGGCCAACCAAGTCCGTTTCACCACCGTCGAACTCGCAGAATTAGACGCTAAGATCGCCCAGGCCGCCGAGCGCGCCTTAGCGATTGAGGTAGCGACCTTCGAGGCCTGGCGAGAGGCCGCCGCGCAAGTGGCACGTGGAATTCACGCGGCCGCTTTGGCTCTTGCGACCCTGGATGTGGCGGCGGGCTTGGCAGAGTGGGCGCAGGATGTCGACGGTTGCCGACCCGTCATCGACCGCTCGACTGTGTTTGAGGCGCAAGCCGCCCGACACCCAGTGGTCGAGGCTGCCGTTAAACGCGCCGGCAACCCCTACACCCCAAATGACTGCCGGCTAGACGGACAAGGGGTCGGCGGGCCACGGCTGGCGATTGTCACCGGGCCGAACATGGCCGGAAAATCGACGTTTCTACGCCAAAATGCACTGCTAGCGGTACTGGCCCAGGCCGGGTGTTTCGTACCGGCGAAGTCTCTAAGACTAGGTGCGGTGGACCGTTTGTTCAGCCGCGTCGGCGCGGGTGATGATCTAGCGCGCGGCCGATCTACCTTCATGGCCGAGATGGTTGAAACTGCTGCCATCCTGACCCAGGCCACGCCCAGCTCGTTGGTAATTCTTGATGAGATCGGGCGGGGCACCGCCACGTATGAC
>JANLPX010000292.1:0-1837 GCA_031367485.1 Alphaproteobacteria bacterium
GGCGCAGGCGAGCCAATGGTTTGATCAGTGGTTGCGGACGTCGGCGTTGCCGCTGTGGTGGACGATGGGGGCCGACCACGAGCGCGGCGGGTTTCTGGAAGCCCTGAGTTTAAGGGGTGAACCTCGTCCAGCACCGCGTCGCGGTCGGGTGCAAGGTCGAATGATTTTCGCCTTTGCCCAGGCCGGAGCCATGGGATGGCAGGGGCCTTGGCGGCAGGCGGCGCGGCACGGTTTGGACTATGTACAGCGGTATTTCCTGCGGTCTGATGGCCTGATCCGCACCCTGGTCTCGCTGGACGGCGCGCCCATGGATCAGACGCCGGCTGTCTATGATCAAGCCTTTGCGCTGTTGGGCATGGCCAGCTTGCATGCCGTGGACCCGGACTATGTGGATTTGGTCAAGCTGGCCAACCGGATGCGCAAGGGGTTGGACAAGCTGCGTCATTCATCTGGTGGGTTTCGTGAGGCGGGCGATCAGCCGTTCCAGGCCAACTGCCACATGCACCTGTTAGAGGCGTCTCTGGCCTGGGAAGAGGCTGGGCAGAGTTCCTGGGCGGTTTTGTCCGACGAGATTGCAGAAATGGCGCTGGGGGTTTTCATCGATCACCGCGGCGTCTTGAGTGAATTCTTCGATGCCGACTGGAATCGGGCGTCCGGAGATGATGGCCGATTGGTGGAGCCGGGCCACCAGTTCGAATGGGCCTGGCTGTTGGATCGCTGGGGTCGCCGTCGCGGTCGTTCCGATGGCCAGATTGCCGCGCGGGCGCTGTTTGAGGCAGGATGTGAGGGCGTCGATCCGGTGCGGGGCTGCGCCGTCAACGCGCTATGGGACGACTTTGCCATGCGCGATGACCTGGCTCGACTGTGGCCGCAGACCGAGCACCTGAAGGCCGCATTGATTTTGGGTGATGCCGACCAAGCCTTGCTGGCCGCCAATTGCTTGCGAACCTATCTTGAGACCCCGGCCTTGGGGGCATGGCGTGACAAGTTGCGGGCTGATGGGACATTCATAGAGGAACCCGCTCCGGCGACGTCGCTTTATCACATACTGTGCGCGT
Source organism: Alphaproteobacteria bacterium (assembly GCA_031367485.1). Classification (GTDB taxonomy): domain Bacteria; phylum Pseudomonadota; class Alphaproteobacteria; order Caulobacterales; family Caulobacteraceae; genus Phenylobacterium. The sequence continues at coordinate 1,059 of JANLPX010000292.1, forward strand.
GCCAGTTGCTGTTCGAGGCCGCGCCGCCTAGCTATTCCTAGTTCACAGATAACGGCGCGGAGCTTGCTTTGCGCCCCTCGCCTTTTTGGTTTTGGTTCATTAGGTAACACCCGTGGACGGACGTAATGATCGTTCGGACCGGCTGGGAGCTTCAGCAATAATGTCGACGAATTCGATCCCGGGTTTGCATCCGGCCCCTACCCGTCACGCCAAGCTGATTGCTTGGGTCGAGCAGGTGGCTGCCTTGACCCAGCCCGAGCGGGTCTATTGGTGCGATGGGTCTGACGAGGAGTGGACCGCGCTGACTGGCGAGCTGGTCGCTGCAGGAACCTTGAAGGCGCTCAATCCGGCCAAACGGCCCAATTCGTTCTATGCCGCCTCTGATCCGCGCGATGTGGCGCGGGTAGAGAGCCGCACCTTTATCTGTTCGAAGGACCCTGTGGACGCAGGCCCCACCAATAATTGGCTAGACCCGGTGGAGATGCGTGCCGACCTGCAGGATCTGTTCGCTGGCTGCATGCGTGGCCGCACCATGTATGTCTGCCCATTCAGCATGGGGCCGCTGGGTTCCAAAATCAGCCAGTTGGGCGTCGAGATAACCGACAGCGCCTATGTTGCCATCTCGATGCGGGTCATGACCCGGATGGGGAAGGGCGCGCTTGAGCAGTTGGGTGAGGACGGGTTTTTCGTTCCGGCCCTACATTCCGTCGGCATGCCGCTAGCGCAAGGACAGGCTGACGTCGCCTGGCCCTGCAATGAAATCAAATACATCGTGCACT